>JBLHHN010000099.1:0-17424 GCA_047616785.1 Verrucomicrobiales bacterium | reverse complement strand
CTCCAAGGATGTCAGGCTTCGCCATCTCTGGAAGGTTGGCCACTGGGATTTGTGTAACGAGGCCGAATCAAGTTCGCTTTCGCTAGGGCTCGCGTCTTCGCAATCCAGGGGTTTAAAGCCCTTTTCGCCTGCCAACTCGACAGACCGCTCCGTTTCGCGTGCTTTGTCACCTCCACACGCCGGTGCGTTGCTACATGTTGAATGGTCAATTAACATGATTCATACTTTTCAATGGATTGGAGAAACCGGCCATTGCCGGTGTAACCAGAGACACAGAATGGTCATGGTGATGAGGTCCGCTTGGGTGCCGAGAATACCGACTACGAGAACCATGGTCAGGGGGCCTGTCTCAGGATGCGCTTGGGCGAGGACCCGGGTGATGCAGCTGATGACCACGAAGAGGATGCCAAGAATCATGGCATCGAGCAGTGCTCGCCGGTAGACCGAGTTCCTCCGCATGGTGAGATGGGTGGCCACCGCGAAAGCGGCCATGCCGGCAAGAGCGCCGAACCGTTTCAAGACCACATAACCACTTGCTTGGCCAAAGAGCATCCCAAGAAGGATGAGGATCGTCAACGGGAGCAGTGGGAGGAGACAGGACCAGCGAGGCGAGGCGCGGCGGACCCGTGGCCGAGGTGTGGCAGTGCTAGAAAGCCCCCGGAAAGCCCCCGGAAAGCCCCCGGAAAGCCCCCGGAAAGCCCCCGGAAAGCCCCCGGAAAGCCCCCGGAAAGCCCCCGGAAAGCCCCCGGAAAGCCGCCGTGACTGCCATTCCAGAACTTTGGGTCTCCACCGCCTTGGTCACGATGGCCAAGATCAAGACAGTCAGGATGCCACCAACGGCGACTGATGAATGCCCAGAGGATGGCGTTAGTGAGCTATTGACTTGGCTTGTCTGCCAAGGCTGTAAGGTACGTTGCGGATCAGGCTCATTCATCACCGCTAGAATTCTAACGAATTCTTAAATGAAGGACTGCTAGCCCTATTTGCGTCCGAAGATCAAAGCGAGGATCTTGGCAATGAACCCACCTCCGCTCTTGCCGGCACCGCCTTTGAAGATCATCCCAGCGACGTCATCGAGAATATTGCCATCACTGTCGCGATCGAGAATCGAAGTCAGCAAGCCTCCAGCGAGACCACCACCACCAGCTTGGGCGCCACTGTTGCCTCCTGAGTTGGCACGTTTCTTAAGAGCCCCAAGAATGATCGGCGCGAGAATGGGAATGAGTTTCATGCCCATGCCCGCGGAGAGGCCGAGTTTATCATCGAGCAATCCAGCCGCTTGAGGTCCCGCATTGTCTAACAAACCGCCCAAGGTGGCGTCAAAACTGCTCTCTCCGGCACCATTCTGAATGTGACCGCCGATATCATCGACCGCACGGTCTCCCGACCGTACTTTTGAACGATGTGATTGACCCGATCCTCGCCGCCTTGTTCGGCCTGGCGTTTCAAACCTCCCAAGATGAGCGGGGCAACCTTTTCAAGGGCCGCGGAGGCTTGGTCCTGTTGCCTCCCAAATTGGGAAGCCAATTGCTCGGGGATTTGTGGTCCCAGGCTCTGCTGGAGTTCATGTAGGAAACTATCGCTTATGCGTGGAGAAGTGCATTCGGGAAAGTCAGAAGCCAACTCAAAACTTTACAAGAGTGCCTGTCACGTTCCGGGCGGCTTCCTTGCATCTCTGAAATCTCAGGGGATTGGCTCCCCTTAAGCGCCGCGCAGTTTCTGCTCAAACGCGTCGACGGCGTCGCTCGTATATTCCATCTGAGCGCACTCAATCAGTGTCTGGAGATTCAGAGCCGCTAAGACCTGGCTGTGCTCTGATTTCTCGTAGCTGCCTTGCTGCGCTTGATAGTGAAACACATGCAAAGCTTTATCCTGCCAGATCCATACTTCAGAAACGGCAAATTTCGCGTAGAATGCTAGTTTATCGATCCCGCCACTGGTAAGCGCGACCTCAATGACGAGATCAGGCGTCTCCTTGTTCTCGTGAAGACAAAAGCATTCGTCAGGCTCGCCACCCGCATCTTTCGCGCCCGCTGTCAACGTGGCATTTTCGTGAGTAGAGTAGCGGATGCCATGAACCCGGCAATAGGTTTCGACGAAACTGCCGAGAACGCCTTTCTGAAATTCGTGCCGAATAGAACGAGGGGCCATGGTCTCTAACATGTTCTCTAAAAACTTCAATCGAGCGCCACTGCCTTCGAGCAGCGTATCGAGCTTCTCATAGGTCTCCCAGCTCAGCCCATGCAAGATAACTGGCCCTTGGCCAGAATCATCAACGAATTCCCGGAAGGAAGACGGAGTCGAAGCACACTCGGACAGGGCGGTGGCGATGGCGGGCATACTATAAACATACCTCGTTGGGAAATCGATTCAAGCTGCTCGTTGGACGAGTTTCTGCACCTTAAAGGCTCTGCTGGAGTTTTATTAAGAGCTGCTAAATGATATCATCCCCTGTTGAGCTGAATTCCATTGTTCGAGCTGCTGCTTTCAAAGCGGGGTGCTCGGATTCATCGGGGCTGGATGCGCAGATCGCTGAGGCGTGTGCACGGGGAGATTCGCCGATTGAGGCGATTTGTGAAGGTGGATTCGTTGAGGATGAGGAGTCTTTCTTTCAGGCGTTGGCCGAGTCCTTGGCCATGAGTTACGAGCCGGAATCGGCGATGGATCTCCGGGAGCCGTTGCACGGGAAATTCCCCGCCAAGCTGGCGTTGCAGCACCGGATCTTGCCGCATCGCTTGAGTGAAGACCGGGTGGAGCTGATGACTTACGATCCTTTCAATCTGGAGGCGAAACAGGCCGTGGCGCAGGAGTCGAAGGAGTCGGTGTCCTGGGTCGTTTCTACTCGAAAACAGATTCTCGAATCTCTCCGACGTGGCTACGGGATCGCGGCGGGCAACTTTGATGAACTGATCGAGAATCGCGATCTCGAAGAGGCTGAGGACGTTCTGGCTCAGGAGGTGAACGTGTTAGAGGGGGAGCAGGATGAAGAGGCGACGGTGAACACCTTTGTGAACCAGGTCTTCCGCGAAGCTTTCCTCGAACGCGCCACGGACATTCACATTGAGCCTTTGGAGCGCGACTTGCGCATTCGCTATCGTGTGGATGGCGCGCTGCAGGAAGTGGCGGTGCCGCCAAACGTGCGCGTTCTGCAGGCATCGCTCATCTCGCGGCTCAAGATCATGGCGAACTTGGACATCGCAGAACGGCGACTCCCGCAGGATGGCCGGATCAATTTGGAACTCGATGGCAAACGGATTGACGTGCGGGTGGCGACGATCCCTTCGGCAAATGGCGAAAGCGTCAGTTTGCGTCTGCTCAGTCGCGAGACCTATGACTTTGCCACCATCGGTCTGGATGAAGGGACGGAGGCGAAGATTCGCGAACTGCTCGCTTTGCCTAACGGAATCATTCTTGTCACCGGCCCGACCGGGAGCGGCAAGTCGACCACGCTTTACACATTCCTTCGCGTGTTGAACACGAAGGAGCGTCGCATCGTGACGATCGAAGACCCCGTGGAGAACAAGCTGGATGGCGTGGTGCAGATCGCGGTGAAGCCGGAGATCAAGCTGACCTTCGCGTCGGGATTGCGCAGCATTCTTCGCGGTGATCCGAATGTGATCATGGTAGGAGAGATGCGAGACCTTGAGACCACGGAAACGGCCATTCGCGGAGCACTCACCGGGCACTTGGTTTTTAGCACCTTGCACACGAATGATGCTGTGGGTGGGATTTCGCGATTGTTAGACATGGGGATCGAGCCTTTTCTCATCTCGTCGTCCGTGCGTGCCTTCATCGCACAGCGTCTGGTGCGCACCTTGTGTGAAAAGTGTGCCCAACCGGCGAGTGACGACTACACCGCGCATTATCTTGAAAATATTGGATTTCCCGTAGCGCAACAAAGTGGCTTGCGCAAAGCGGTGGGTTGTCGCGAGTGCCGGAACACGGGTTATCGCGGGCGCATGGCCATCCTGGAGATCTGCACCATCTCACAGAAGCTGCAGGAACTGATCACGGATCGTGCCTCTAGCAGTGTGCTGCGTGAAGCGGCGGAAGACGGGGGCATGATTCCCTTGCGCGATTATGGTTGGCAGAAGGCGGCGCTCGGACTAACCACCATTGAGGAAGTGCTCAATGTCACGGCCACGGAGGGCGGAGGGAAACGCTGATGGCTGGTTACTCTTACACAGCATTGGATCCGGCGGGCAAGACGGTGCGCGGGCAGTTGGATGTGGGCTCTCGTGGTGAGGCCTATCGTTCCTTGGAAGAGAAACGGCTCACACCGTTGCAGGTGCGATCGAGTGATGAAAGAGAGTTGTCTCCGGCCAAGACGCGGGCAGCTCAGGGCGCAGTGAAGCTCCGAAGTGCTCAGCTGATTCTTTTTACGGAAGAATTGGCGGATTTGTTAGATGCAGGCGTGCAATTGCAACAGGCGCTGACCATCATGGCGGAACGGCAGCAGGATCCGGCCATTAAGAAAGTGAGTCGCCGGATCGGCGAGAATCTCCGCGATGGGGCGACCTTTGCCAATGGTCTGCGAGATGTGTCTCCGAGTTTTGATGAGCTCTATCGCAATCTCGTCGCGGCGGGTGAGGCCAGCGGGTCCCTGACAAAGATCTTAAAGCGGTTAGGCAACAGCCTCACCATCTTGCACGAGTTGCAGATGCGGGTGGTGCAGGCCATGATCTACCCGGCTTTCCTCATCTTCGCCTGTATTGGATTGATCGTCGTCTTCATGACGGTTCTCGTGCCTCAGCTGACCACGCTGTTGACGTCAACCAATCAGGAATTGCCTGCGGCCACGCAGATGCTGATTAATCTCAGCGCCGGGTTCGCAAAGCATTGGTGGCGCCTTCTTGTGGGATTGGTCGGGACGGTGGTCTTGTTCCAAGGGATCAAGGCGATGCCTGCGGGACGCTTGTGGTGGGACTTTGTGAAAGTGAAATTCCCGCTCTTTGGTCCGGTGCTGGCCAATCGTTACTTCGCCACGCTTTCCCAAGGCCTTGCCAATCTCGTGGGAAATGGGGTGCCTCTGCTTTCCGCTTTGAAATTGATGACCAAGGCGACAACAAATCACTACTACCGCCAGCAGTTGCAGAAAGCGACCAAGGCGGTGGAAGACGGCGCGGCCTTCTCCACGGCTTTGCGCCAAGCGAAAGGATTTCCGCTTTTGTTAGTTGATCTCACGGCGGTGGGCGAACAGACGGGGCACCTGGGGCGTTCGTTAGAGAAAGCAGCGATCCGCTATGACAAAGAACTGAACAGCCGTATCTCCCGTCTTACCTCGATGATCACGCCGATCATCATCGTCATCATGGCGGTGATTGTCACACTCGTCGCCTACTCCATTGTGACGGCGATCTTCAAGTCCGTGAACGGCATACGCGCCAATGGCTAACTGATTTCCCAAGATACTAACCAACGAACACCCACCACCATGAAGATACCTCATCTCAATTCCCGCTCATCCAAGCGCGGCTTCACCCTTGTTGAGCTTGTGCTCGTGATCACCATCATCTCTATCCTTGTGGGTGGAGGCATTTATTACATGATGGGAAATGTGGATGTGGCCAAGGAAGTCAAGGCTGAGACGGATATCAAGGCGCTCACCACGCAGCTCCAAGTCTATGCGTCACGAAATCTACGGACACCAACGACCGAGCAAGGGCTGAGAGCCCTGGTTGAGCGTCCCGAATCGGAGCCGGCACCGGAGAATTGGACGCAGCTTCTGGAAGAGGTGCTGAAGGATCCCTGGGGCAAGACCTATCAGTACAAGATCCCAGCCGAGCGGAGCAAGAAAGGCTATGATTTGTATTCGCTAGGGCCAGATGGCATCGAGAGCGAGGATGACATTGGCAACTGGAGACGGAAAACACCGGACTCGCAAGAGGGTTAGGAAGAGGTCATTGATGCGACCGCGAGCCTTCACGCTAGTCGAGATGGTCGTGGCATTGACCATCGTTGCTATTCTTCTAACATTGGCCTTTCCGGCCATGAAGGCCCTGCGTGAGCAGGGCAACGCGCAGATCCATGTCACGGCGTTTCTTGATCTTGCTCGCGTCATGCGTGCACGAGCGATCAGTGAGCAGCGTCCCTATCAAGTGGTCTTTGATCAGCAGTCCATCTACGGTCTGCGCTATTTCTATCCTTATGGCGAGGAAACCACGTTTCAGGAGTTCCTGCTGAAACAGGATGAAGAACGTTTGCGTCGGAAAGAAGAGATCGCTCGCATGGAAATCCAGCGCATGCAGATGGCACAAGATGCCCCAGAAAACCCAGAGGGTGGGGAGGCTGTCTTGCCACCTTTGCCTAACATTGATGACGAATACTTCGTGAGGAAAGTCGCTTTGCCGGAGGGCGTGAAAGTGGAAGTGCGAGCCTGGGGAGAGCATCAGTGGAAGAACTTGGATGGGGCAGTGATCCATCGCTGGGTCTTCCAGCCGTCGGGTTTGTGTGATCCGCTGCAGATTCGATTTGCTTCAGAAGGGCAATGGCAGGAGCTGCATTTCGATGTGCTCACGGGTGACCTTAACAAGAAGCGATTCTATGCGCAGTGATGCAGTTGATAGTGATCGGCCAGGTGGATTCATCCTCTTTGAGGTGATGATCGCGATCGCCGTGTTTTCCATTGTCGCTCTGAGTCTGGCCATGGCCATGAATTCGACGATCGAAGCTTCCAACTATCTCGATCGCCAGAGCGCGATTCGTCTTGGGATGGATTCGATGATGAATGAAGCTCTGCGCAAACCCAAGCGCCAGGAAATGACCTTTGATTATAAGGATGAAACGTTAGGGGTGCAGTATCGGACCGAGATGGAAGAGATGCGGTTCACGACGGAGGATGGCGAGAGCTTGCCGGGTCTCTACACGTTGCGGGCGCGTGCCCTGTACGATGAGAAAGGTGAAGAACGGACGGAGACCGCAGAGCGTTATGTTTACCGGCCCTAACCAACGCAGATCGGCGAGGGCTTTCACGTTGTTGGAAGTAGTCGTCGGGGTGACGGTGCTTGCGTTTCTCGCAGGGACGATGTTTACCATTGTGCAAGGCTCGTTGCAAGCGGCGGCGGACATCCAGGTGATCCAGCGCGACAATCGACGTCTCGATCGGTATGTGGCGGTGTTGCGTCAGATGTTTCGTACGTTGCCATCGAATGCGACCTTGGAGCTGAGACTGGCAGAGCGGTCGCCGATCTTGCAGGAGCTGGTCATTCGAGGGGCACCGGAGGCTCTGGTCTGGGGAGAAGAGCCGATTCATCTGGATGCCACGACGATTTCATTGCGTCGCTATCCTGAAGCCATGACGACGCTGGATTCCCCTCAGTTCTTTCTCGGTCTGAGCAGGCCAAGTTTCTTTCGGCCCAAGGAAAGCGAGAAAGAGATGCGAGCGGCACCTGATGCTGCGCCCGTTTCGATTCCGTTGGGGACGGGGGCTTTGGATGTGATGCCTGATGAGAAAGGCCGCTATTGGCTGCCCTTGTTGCCGAGTGTGCGTTCCATGACCTGGCGATTCTATCAAACGGATAAGAAGCGTTGGGTGGAAGAGTCGGGGGCGATCAAGCCGCCATTGGTGGAATTGACATTGATGCCTTTCGAACGTAATGTGCCTATTCGAGTGATCTTTGCGATTCGCTAAAATATGATTCTGGCCTGCCAACGTCGAAATCGAGGATCTGCTATGCTCATGGTACTCTGGGGCATGATGATCATGGGCATGGCTGTGGGCGGCCTCATCCAGTACATGAGACACAGTGTTTTGGAAGATGTGGATGCGTCTAAAGAGTATCAGGCGCGTTTGTTAGCAGAATCTGGCATAGCACTAGCGCTACACCCAAGGATGAAGAAGAATGACCCGCTGCTCCATCAGCAGATTTCTCCTGTAAAGCGCTACGATGTGACCGTGTCCACGGAAGGGGCGCGCATCGCGATCAATCAGATTGCGACGAAGCCGGAGGTTCATGCCTATTGTCAGAAGTTGTTCGTGATTTGGGGGATGAATCCTGAATCCTCAGGTGTTCTGGCGGATTCTTTGAAGGACTGGATCGATGCCGATGAGCGGGTCAGTCCGCTCGGCGCGGAGGACGGGCATTACACGCTGCGAGGGGCTCCCCATTACCCACGGAATGAGCCATTTCGCCATCTGGACGAGATGTTGTTGGTGCGAGGGATGCACGAACTCGCGCGCCGAAAGCCGAACTGGAAAGATCATTTCACCCTCTATGGAGATGGGAAAATCGATGTGAATGAGGCTTCTGCGGAACTTTTGGAAGTCGTTTGTGATGTGCCACGCGCTCAAGCGGAAGTGGTGGTGCTGCGTCGGCGGGGGCCAGATACGATTCAGGGCACGGAGGATGATGAGCCCTACGACGATTTCGCTGATGTGCAGGACGCACTGGGCCTCTCGCGTTGGGACTTCAGAGATGTCGAGCCTCGCCTCACCCTCATGCATCCCATTCGGCGTGTGATGAGTATCGGTCAGGCGGGTGATTTCCGCCAGGCACTGACGGCGATCCTTGGACCGGGCTTGGATCTCATCAAAGAACATCAGGCGAGTCCCTCCGGAGCGATGGTATTGAAGCTTGGTCGCGACCAAGGCGCACCTTAGTGGTTCATGCTTGGGACCACCTCAATGATTATCCGCGATCCTATTCTTCTACCCACTTCTGAAACGGACTGGGAGTTGTGGGGGAACGCTCGGCTCAAGCGGGTCGATGATCCTGCCGCGTTGAATGGCCAACCTCTGCACTTTGCGCTTCCCCTGGATCATTGCCGGAGCTTTCCGCTCTTTCTTCCTAGCAAAGACCGTAAACTCTACCGAGCCTTGATTTATTCGCAGCTGGAGAAACGTCACCTTGTTTCGCCCACGAGTAGCGCACGTTTCGATTTCGAGGCCATCGAGAAGACGGCTGAAGGCACCTTGGTTCGCGTGGACTTTGTCAATCGCGAGTTGCCCAAGACTTGGGAGGATAAGAAGGCGCTGAGTTACGCCCCTTCGCTGCGTTACTACACCTTTCCTGCCGATAAAGCTGTCCTTCTGCGCGAGCGTGGTCGTTTGGTCCTCGTCATCAATCGTGATGGCAAGCTCTTGTACAGCACCATTCTCAATCAATCTGGAGAGATTGATACTCAAGTGGCTCCCGAGATTCAGACGGTGATGTTGTCCTTGAGTTCACGCGGATTTCTTAAGAAGCCCATCCAAGGTGTCGAGGTCTGGGGAAATACGAGTCTCGCCGAAGTCGAGCGTCTCCGTCAAACTTTGGACGTTCCCGTGACGCGTTGTGATCATCCTCAACCTGAAAGTGTGCGCCGTCCGGCACGTGGGGCGTTGCTCCCAGCGGCCGCAGACATCGGTGCGAAGAAGCGGCGCAAGTTTCTTTACGTCTTGTTAGGCTTGTCCCTTGTCGTGCTTGCTTACTTGGCGGTGATCAAACATTTCCGTGATCAATTGGTTCATCTGCAAGAGCAGATCACATCTTTGGAAGAGGGGCTCGGCGTGACAAGCGCGAACTCAGCCAACTATTCTGCGGCGCAGACGCGATGGAACGGGATGGTCAATGCCATCGATCCTCGGCGGTATCCCTTGGTGCAGCTGAACTGGATCTCTCAAGTGATGCCTGCCGATGGGGTGATCCTGACAAACTTCGAATCCAAGATTTCTGAAGTGAAGATCCAGGGAGATGCCAACAGCGCGACGGCGGTGTTCGATTTCATGGAGAACCTCAATCTCCATCCGGATCTGAGCGCCATCTACAACTGGAGCCGGAAGCAAGAGCCTTCCATGGATGATGATGGCACGGCGCACTTCGAACTGATCGGTAAATTGAAATGAAGCGCTCCGAAATTATTCTGTTAGTTATCTGCGTCGCGTCCATCTTCTTTGTGGGCAATGCGATTGCTTTTAAAAAGTTCAAGATCGAGCGCACCAAACAGGAACAGATCTTGGTAGACTTGGAACGTCGCGGTGAGAATCCTCGCATGGAGGAAGCCGCCGCCACGCCCGCGGCACAAGCGACGGTCTGGAAGGATCGGATGGCCTGGCTCGATCAGAACTTGCCGAAGATGGAGAGCAGTGACCAAGCGCAGGCGGCTTTGTTAGAAGATATTCGCAGCAGTGCTAAAGCCTTTGATCTCGACATCGATGGCCAGAGCTTTGTCAAGCCTGCCAAGACGCCCCACTATCAGGAAGTGGCGGTAAAGATGAATCTCGATGGGCCTGAGCGGAAGGTCTATCAGTGGGTTGCGGGTCTCCAATCGCCCGAGAAATTTCAAGCGATCAAGTATCTCCGTCTTCGTCCAGATGGGCGAAACAGTCGTCCGGAAGGGGACTGTGTGGTGGTGGTGGCTCGTTGGTTCAAGCCCTAACTGAATCTGAATGACTATGAAAATCGTTCTTCTTGTCTGTGCCATGGCCATGCCGCTTCATGCGGAGGATGCGCCGCTGCCACGTCCTGATGGTGTGGGTGAGCCGCTTGCGTTGAATCAGTTCCAGGATCTTCTATCCAACTCCCCGTTCCGTCGGCTGATGAGTTTCTCGGAGGACCTGGTTTTGACTGGGGTGGCCAAGTTGCCATCAGGCACGGTGGTCACGGTTTACAATCGCCGTGCTGAAGAAACCTACAGCGTGGATGCTCAGGAGAATGCTCAAGGGTGGCGTTTGTTAGAGGTCACGGGTGGACGAGAGCTTGAAGATGTGGTGGCTAGGATTCAAGTGGGAAAGCAGGAAGTGACCTTGCGTTTTGACCCAAGAAGAATCAGACCGGAATCGATCCGCCGTATTCAACCTCGCACGGTCAAGCCAGGCAAAGCGCCAGAGAAAGCGTCCGTGGTGCAATGGCTGGCACGCTTGGAGCCGGATCTTCTCAAGACCTATGATCAGTTAGGCGAAGTGCCGAAGGAGAACTTTCGTTACACCTTCGAATCCTATTTGGAAGAGTATCCGAACGCGAGTTCCGAACTGCGAGTCATCACCGCGCGCGAGAACCTTCAAACATTGAAAGAGCAAGAAGAACGAGAACGCCAGGCCTCCCCCAACAATCTAGAGAAACTTAACGTCGGATCCCAATGAACAAAATTATCCCTTCTCTGATTGCCGTAGGTGCTCTCGCGATCTATCCTCTAACATTACGTTCTCAAGAGGCCGCCACTCCGGTCGAGAACGGTGTGGTCTTGCAGTTTCCGAACAATCCGGTGTCCGATATCATCGAAGTGTATGAGAAGCTCACGGGCCGATCCGTGATCAAGCGTTCTTCGATCTTTGGAGGAAATACGATCAGTTTGGTCACCCCCAACGCAGTGACCAAGCAGGATGCGATTCGGTTGATCGAAAGTGCGCTGCAGTTGAATGACTTTGTCCTCTCCAGAGATGAGCTTACCAACACGGTCCGCATCATGCCAGAGGATACCTCGCAGGCGAATATTAATGTGGGTTTGCCAGTGTATGACGAGCCCGGTGAGTTGCCGGAGAATGATGTGGTCGTGGAGTACTTCATGCGGCTGGAATACTTGGATCCTGTCGAAGCCGGGTCGATCTTCACCAATCATTTGGGACTGAATCCGTATGGGCGCATCACGCCGATCATCAGCCCCGCCGGACTCTTGATTACAGAGAACAGTTCGATTGTTAGACAGTTGATTCAGTTGAAGAAGGTCATGGATTCTCCCCATGCTGCGGCGGAGCGGACGACGTCCTTCGTGAAAGTCGAGTATGCCGAAGCCAGCGTCATCGCTCAGATCATCCAGGCAACGCTGGCCAGTCGCCCAGAAGCGCCCATGCTTGGAGATGACACGTTCTCGAGCGGTGGTCGGCGTAATAGCCGACGATCTGAAGAAGTGACACCGCCTCAAATCGTTGCTGATGATCGCCTCAACCGTATCATGATCGTCGCTGGCCCTAAGGACTACAAGTATATCACAGGCCTGATCCGGGAGTGGGATAAGCCCATTGATGAGGCCAATCAGATCGAGCGGTCTCTCAAGTACCTTTACGTCGATGAGGTATTGCCTGTGTTAGTGGATATTCTCCAAGACACCGGCGTTGGTACGACGGCTCTCCCTGGTGGTGGAAGCATCAGCACACGCCAACCGCCTCAAGCATCTTCGGCCGCTAGCACATTGACAGGGCGCCTACGCAGTGGTGTCCAAGTACGCGACACCACGACCGGGACCGTGGCTGGCGAGCAGGACATGCTCATCAATCCGTTAGAAAATACCGCGCCCATCTCCGTATCGGTCGGCAAGACACGGATTGTGGCGGATCTGCAGGCGAACAAGATCATCGCCATGGGCCCGCTTGAAAGCCTGAAGAAGATCACGGACATCCTAGATATCTTAGATCAGAAACCGCCACAGGTTTACCTCGCCACCGTGATCGGTCAGTTGACCCTTGGTGACGACATGGCTTATGGCGTCGAGTACTTGCAACGTTTCAAGGATCTGAACTCGAATCCTGTGACGCAGGGTGGCACGGCGAGCTTTGTCGCTCGGGATTCCTTGGCGGGAGCCATTGGCGACGTGCGCACGAATCTCCTCACGCGAGGCGTGGAAGCCGTTGCTCCGGGGTTCAACATTTACGGTCAGATTGGGCAGTCACTCGATGTGTTCGTCAATGCGTTAGAATCGACATCGAAGTTCAAAGTCCTCTCGCGGCCATCGATCTATGCGGCAAACAACAAGAAAGCTGTGATCACGTCGGGCCGGCGTATCCCGGTTCCTACGAGTAGCCTGACGGACTTCGAAGGCGATTCGACCAATGTCCGAACGAACATTGAATTTCAAGACGTCGTGCTGAAACTGGAAGTCGTGCCTTTGATCAACAGCGACAAAGAAGTCACACTCACCATCGCTCAAGTGAACGACACGGTGGTGGGAGAACAGCGTGTGGCGGACAACACGGTGCCGATCATCGGGACCGAGAAACTGACGACGACGGTGACGATTCCGAATCGCACTACAGTTGTTCTTGGAGGATTGATCACGGAGAGTGAAGACAAGACGGATGATGGCGTTCCCATTGTGAGTCGCCTGCCGGTGATCGGGCACGCCTTCAAGAGTTCGAAATCCAGCAAGACGCGCAAAGAGTTGATCGTGTTCATTCAACCGACGGTGGTGGAAGACAACATGGCGCTGGGCCAGGCCAGTCACGCGGAAGACCTTCGCACAGGCATTGGTCAGGAAGTGGCGCAGGCATTCCCTCAGAACGAAAAAATTCTAGCAGAGAAACATGCGGTTCCAGAAAGTAAGAACGTCGCGCGAAATGATAAGCCGAAGGGTTGGACCTGGCGCTCTCTGGTTCCCAAGAGAAAGTCGCGAGCGGATCGTTAGTCTTTCGAAACAGGTCGGCCTGGCTTTCCTCTTGCCATCATTGCCTATCGCAACCATACCAGGCGGTGATATCACGCACCGACCATGACTGTAACTGACGACCTCCGTATTGATAAGATCCAAGCACTCATCGCGCCTGCCATCCTTATGGAGGACTTGCCCGCCAATGAGGATCAGAAGGCCTTTGTTGCCGCATCGCGTGAGACGTCTGAAGCTATCATGGCAGGAACGGATCCGCGATTGCTGGTGGTCGTTGGGCCGTGCTCGATTCACGACAGTGCACTTGCGCTAGAGTATGCGGAACGTTTGAAGCCGCTCATTAAGCGCTATAAGAGTGAGCTGCAGCTGGTCATGCGCGTCTATTTCGAAAAGCCTCGCACCACGGTTGGCTGGAAGGGCTACATCAATGATCCGCACCTCGACAATAGCTTCGATATCAATCGCGGGCTTCGTCTTGCACGGACGCTTCTTTTGAAGCTGACGGCCATGGGCATGCCCGCAGGCACGGAGTTTCTCGACACCATCAGCCCGCAGTATGTGGCCGACCTTGTGACCTGGGGAGCGATCGGCGCTCGAACCACAGAGAGTCAGGTTCACCGTGAACTCGCCTCTGGTCTCTCCATGCCGGTTGGGTTCAAGAATGGTACGGATGGTAATATCAAGATCGCCATCGACGCCATCGGTGCTGCCAGAGGAGCGCATGCTTTCTTGTCCGTGACCAAGCAAGGGGTGTCTGCCATTGTCAGAACTTTGGGGAATCCTTCCTGTCATGTGATTCTTCGAGGGTCTAGCAAGGGGACGAATTTCGATGCTGATTCCATCCGTGACGTGACCGGCCAGCTCGAAAAGGCAGGGCTTCCAACGGGCCTCATGGTGGATTGCAGTCATGGCAACAGCCTCAAGGATCACAAGAAACAGCCCGCCGTGGCTGAGGCCATTGCCGCCCAGATCAGCGCTGGCGACCAAGCGATCCGGGGGATCATGATCGAAAGCCACCTCATCGAGGGGGCGCAGAGTGTGGTCCCAGGCCAAGATCTCGTTCACGGCCAGAGTATTACGGACAAGTGCATTTCCTGGGAAACCACGGAAGAGGTGCTGGCGACGCTTGCTGAAGCAAGCGCCAGACGAACCCAGATGTCTTAGGTGCTGAAAAATGGATGAGAGCGCATTTCACTCCAGGATTCCGCCGCTGAGTGTAGTGGAATCCACCTACGCCTATGTAGGCTTCAAATGCCTTTGATCGGCTTCAGGCCTCCTTGCTGGCGGATTTGAGGGGACGAGAGAATCGGTTTGAGTTATGGAAATCGCAGTTGCTTCTTTTTTTCGTGATTTAATATCATAATTATGCAAGAAAGAAAATTACATCTTGAAATATCATGAAGTAACTAACACTCTGCGATGCGTTTGTGACTGCGGGGTGGCTCATCGCAGTTTCTATCTACACCATCTACGAATGCACCATGATCGAGAAGGGCCTGTCTCCACATTTGATTACAGAGAAGGTCTTGTGAGCGCCTTGAACTTTGCTCTTCCTGGCGTGGTGGCCTGCCTGCTCTTTCTTTTTAAGACCAATCAATCTGACTCCATTTGCACGGAAATCTTCCTTCTATGTATGATCGTCAGTGTTCTGGGAGCGTACCTCGCGTTCGTTGCGAAGGACCAAGCCTACCCCGATTCTGCCGACCCGGCTTTTGCGGAAGCCATTTGGTGGTTGCCTGATCCGCATCCGGATCCCAACGGCAGCGATGATTTTTAAAGATCGCGATACCTTTGCCGGGTTGAAACCCTGGCCTCCCTCCGTGCTTGCGCCTTCTGGCATTCCTGGCACGGTGACCTCAAGCCAAGCGGAAACATGCCCTCAGCCTCACGCACCAAAGAAAGACTCGATCAGCATCTGGTGCGCGTCGGATTAGCCGAGTCCCGCGAACGTGCTAAGCGCCTCATCCTCGCCGGAGAGGTGCGCGTCGGCACCGAAGTCTTGGACAAGCCTAGCACGATGGTTCTGGCAGATGCCGAAGTGTCCGTGAAAGAACGCCCCAAGTATGTCGGGCGCGGGGGGCTGAAGCTTGAAGGGGCGTTAGACACGTTTGGGATCGATCCGCAAGGCAAGGTCTGCTTTGACGCGGGCGCATCCACGGGAGGCTTCACAGATTGCCTCCTGCAGAAAGGTGCGGCCAAGGTCTATGCCTACGATGTTGGTACTAATCAGTTAGTGTGGAAATTGCGTTCTGATCCGCGTGTTGTGGTTCGAGAGAAGTTCAACGTTAGACATATGGTTCCAGAAGACGTCGGTGAAATGGTCGATCTCGTCGTTCTGGACGTTTCCTTCATTTCTCTAACGCTCATTCTGCCGACGTCCTGGAAGATCCTCAAGCCCACCGGCAGCGTCGTCTGTCTGATCAAGCCTCAGTTCGAGTTAGCGCGGGATGACGTGGGCAAAGGGGGCATCGTTCGAGATCCCGAACTGCGTGAGCGTGCCGTGGCCAAGATTCAGCAGTTTGCCGAGACGTCGCTTCAAGCTCATTGGCGTGATGTCATTGACTCTCCCATCACGGGCACCGATGGTAACCACGAATACCTCGCATGGCTGCAACCCACATAGGCGTCACCGCTAACATCTCTAAACCGAACGCGCGGGAAGTGCTCTCGCAGTTGAGATCCTGTCTCTTGCGTCGCGACCTCCGTGTTTCGATTGAGAAAGGATCCGCCTGTCTACTCGACAATGATCCAAATCAGGAAGAGGGGCTTGAATTGCGCGAGCTTGCGAAAGCGGTTGATTTGCTCATTGTGCTAGGAGGAGATGGCACCATTCTCCGGGCGGTGCGTCGTACCATTGGCGTTACCACCCCGATCATGGGCATCAACATCGGCACTCTAGGTTTCCTCACTTGCGCCACCCAACATGAGGTGGATCAGGTTGGGGATTGGATTCAGCGAGACTACTTTAAGCTCTCCAAGCGATCATTGTTAGAGGCCGCGGTCAGCCTTGTCGGAGAAGAGCAGGCCACCTACTTCGGCCTGAATGAAGTCACGGTATGTCGAGAGAATGTTTCCCGTCTTATCCAATTGGAAACGCACATCAACGGCGAGTACCTCAATCACTACAGTGCGGACGGGCTTATCATCTCGACCCCGACAGGGTCCACCGCCTACTCGCTTTCTGCCGGAGGGCCTATCATTGATCCTGAGAGTGGCGTGTTCGTTATCACGCCCATCTGTCCACACGCCATGTCGAATCGATCCATGGTGGTGCCCAATGATGCGGTGATCGAGGTCACTCCCGTCGAAATCCGGGATCAAGTCGTCCTCACGCTCGATGGGCGCACGGTGCACAGTGTGCAGCCTCACAGCCGCATTCATATCCGTCGCGCTGAACATCAAGTGGAGCTAGCGTTTCTCCCAGAGCAATCATTCTACCGTACCCTTCGGCATAAACTTCATTGGCATGGTAGCAATATTGGTTAGGCGATGTTTGATTCTGTGGTTCGTGTTGGTAGGGTTCTTGCACTCAGCTCCTGCCGCCACCATCACAGTCACGAATTTCGATGGCCCGCGATCCAATCTCCTCAGCCGTGATGACGGTACGATTCTCACCAGCGGGCTCGTTTGGTTAGGCACCTTCACGATCGACAATGCGGGCATTCGGAAAGCGTTTGCCGATCGTGATCTCGTTCTCTTAGAAGAGAGCTTCCAACAATTCGGAAGGTCCGCGAGCATCGGCTTCAATGGCCTGCCCGGGCTCTACCAAGACGTCGTCACCCAAGCCGTCGCGGAAGGGGATACCTTCGCAGGTCAGAACGTCTACACCGTCATTTCCAACCAAGGCCTCCTTCACGACGCCGATCATCTCCTTATCTTTCAGCACGACCAAGTCTTCCTCACCGACCCCAATCGCAATGACCCCGCCCTTCTGAATGATGAAGAAGGCGAATTGTTAGTCGGAGAGTTTGGGCGTTTTCTCGGAAGCATTGGCCAGATCGAAGATCAACCCATGTTCACCCTTGCCCGGACGATTCCCGAACCTTCCTCGACGATGCTCCTGGTCATTTCACTGAGCCTGATCATGAGTCGGAGTGCGTTCTACAAATACGACTCCATTCACGTTTCTAG
>JBLHHN010000098.1:0-17497 GCA_047616785.1 Verrucomicrobiales bacterium | reverse complement strand
CTGCCATGCCTAAGAAAACTCATCCGAAGAATCCCCACGGCAAGGAATGAAACTCACCACGGAACAGAACGAAACTCACACGTCACCCATTAGCTATATCTCCACGGTCATAAACGCCTCGGAACAGGAATGCCTGATGCATTGCCACCATTTGAAGTGCCCTACATCCGAGAGGACTCGGCGAAATATGGTGTTGTGAGTCCATGGGTAACGGCCCCCCAATGGAACGGGGCCGTCCTTGGGGCGCGTCAGTTCGACTGTGTTTGGAGATGAGCCTTCGAGTTGGGTCAGTCAGAGTGTCGGTTCGATTGGTGAAGGGCCGGCAGATGCATCTGGGCAATGGTTCCTGACACATTATTCAGCTGGGGATCTAGCAAACCCTGCAAAGCGCACGACGCTTTGGGATCATGGCGTGGACAGCGATCTGGATGGGCTCGGTATCCTGTTAGAGTGTCACATGGGATTGACTCCAACAGCTCATGAGGTTGAGGAGGAATTCTCCATCGTTCCAGGGGCGACGGCATCGACGCTGACTTTTAGGAGAGGTGAGGGAATTGCGGGAGTGAATCTTCAATTGCTCTACTCCGACGATGGGATGGCGACGTGGAAGACACTGGGAATCACGCCGAATGTGTTGGAAGATTTCACAACATGGGAGCGTGTGGGCGCTGATGTACCTCTCGGTTTCCAATCCGAAGACAGGATCTTCTTTAAGCTCGAGGCCACGAGGTAAAGCTAGAGCCCTGCGTTCCGTGCTTCATTCTCGAGCAAAGGGCGTATGGCCTTTTCGCAGAGGTCGCTGAACTCGTTGTCCAACGGGTCCTCGACTTGGCCGAATGCCAAGTGGTGGTAGTAGTCCTGCTCTTCGGCGATCTTGATGTTCCGCCCGCGCCATTCTTCGTAGGCTTTGCTCTTACATTCTCCGAATCCTTTCCGGTTCTTGCGTTGTTTGGCAAATGTCATCGACGTGCGCGGGAAGATGGGGAGAGGACGTTGGAGTCCCTTTTCACGAATAGCGAGGAGCGCTTTCAATTCATGCATGGCAGCATGCGGGGTATTGAAAGCTTGAAGGGCAAAGATCTTGGTGCCGCGACCGAGGATGGCGCTGGATTGGTTCGGCCGATCCGGCAGACTTTGGATGATGAGATGCTCGACCCAGAGCTGGTATTGTTCTTGTGGGCGAAGCCGGCCGAAGCACACTCGGCGCAAGCCTTGCTCTCGTAGGCCGCGTAATTGGCCTAACAAACGCCAGTCACCCACCTGCAGATCGACGGGCACAGGTTCGAGCGCCGGACCGCCGAGGAATTTGTGCATCTGTTCCTGAAATGTCATCACTCCGGCTAGTAGATGTTGCAATTCGCTTTTGCCGTGGGCTCCATGAGGGAGATGCCCTGAGCTCTTGATCAATGCGCCGATTTCTTGAATGGGCAAGTCCGCTTCGACGAGTTCTAAAATCCACTGATCCAGTTGCCAGGCATCCAAGGCATTCAGCATCACTGGTTCCACGTCTGCGGTTTCCAAGGCATCGCTCGGTTTGTACAAGCTGAACTTGTTCTGATAGAATGCGGCAACGGGATGTTGGAGGAAGCGGATCAAGTCTTCGACCTCGACGATCTTTTCTTGGGTGGACGGATGCTCGGTTTCGTCGTCGATGATGATGAGCGGCTCATGCAAGCTGGGGTTGGTTGTTTCCAAATACTCTCTAGCGAAGGTGCGGAACTGACTCTCTGGATCGAAGTAAACAGCACTGAACGGTTGCAGCCGATGCACCGTGGCAAAGGCTCCTTTCGGCATATGGTAGACGCGTTCCAGATAATCGTGCACTTGAGTGACGAAGACGCTGGGGGAGATCTCGCTGTTGTCTTTCAAGCTTTGGCCCGTGTAGAGGACGATGAAATGATCGCGCGCGGCTAACATCGCCTCAAGAAACATGTAGCGATCTTCCTGCTTGCGGGAGCGATCGCCCCGCATCGGCTGGTCTCGAGTGAGATCGAAGGCGAATTCACGATCCTGGCGTGGGAAGGCCTGGGCACTCATGCCTAGCAAGACCACCACGCGGAAAGGTATGCTGCGCATGGGCAGGAGATTGCAGAAGGTAACGCCGCCGGTGAAGAACCCTCCTGAAGTGCGGGATTCGTCGAGGCGACTCTCAAGATAGGCTTGGACGACGGAGAGACTGATCTCTCCTGAGAAGGACGCTTTGGTTGTCGTTTCCTCCAACTCTTCGAACACTTGATAAAGGTAGGTCAGCTCGCGTTCGTAAATGGGGTCGTCGATGAAGAATTGACCAACAATTTGGCGACCAATCTGTGCCCAACGCGCGGCGCTATGCGGTCCCTCTAACTGACGACTCAAGGCATTGAGCTGATCCCAGAGCGTGAGGAATTGTCCCAGCACCTCGAGGTCACTTCCTTCCACATGATCGTAAGGAAGCACTCCAGCAAACACACCACGATTGTTCTCTGGCATGGCGTAGCCTAACAACAAGCGATCGAGCCCGAATTGCCAGGTGTTCTCGTGGATTTCCGGTAAGTCCAGAGCAGCTTTTGATGGGGCGTCGCGAGCCCAACGGATGCCACTCTCGGCCACCCAATGTCGCAAAGTATCGAGTCCGGTATCCGTGATTCCGAATCGCCGCATGATCGGGCTGCTTTCCAAGACACTGAGGACTTCGCTCGCTTCCCAGCGCGATTCTGCTAGAGAAATGAGCCTGAGAAGCGCACTGCCCAGAGTGTGCGAGAGCCTCGGCGTACGGTCGGCGATGTCGTAGGGAATGAAACGCTCATCTTGGCAGGGACGACCGAAGACCGCATGGATCTTGGAACTGTAGTCCTCCATGTTTGGCGCCATGACGATGACATCGCGGGCCGTGAGATCGGGTCGTTTCTCAAAGAGATTTAACAAGGCGTCATTGAGCACCTCGATCTCTCGCATGCGGCTGTGACAGCTATGGATCTGCAAGCTAGGCACGGCTTCTTCGGCTTCAGAGAGGATCGTGCCCTGGCCTTCTTGCAGTTGGAGAATATCTGTTTGTAGAGCTGCTAGTGCGGTCTGTTTCTCGGGCGGAGTGTAAGACTCTTCGTGGTTTGCCGTTTCGAGATCCACGAGTAGATCGAAGAAGTCTCGGCCCATCTTCCCGAAATACGCGAGCAACTCATTTTCGAAATCGGGCTCGGCGCTGAGGCCAAGTTCGAGCTGGTCCCGCGGATCACCGCTGTTTCCAGAGCGTTTGCGGCGCATGCGTTGCTTGCGAGAGAGAATGTCGCCCCAATACTCCTGACAGGGATTGAGAAAGAACAAATGTAAGTCGGTGTATGGGGCGATGGCGGCGAGAATGTCGACGAAGAAGGGTGCAAGGGTGGACACTCCAAAGACCATCACGCGAGGGGGCAGGCCTTTGAGTTCGGCTGGTTGGGTGTTCTTGAGATGGCGCTGGAAGGAATTCTTGAGCGCGAATCGATGATAGGGGCCAGTGCGTTGGATGAGGGCCTGCCAGACGAGGGCCTGCCAGGTCTCTTCTTCTAGCAGCCTTCCACTGAGCCAGCGTTGAAGGATTTGAGGGCGATAGATTTGGTAGCGATCGAACAAACGCCCGAGGTATTGAGATAACTGATAGAGCCTGACGTCAGGCGATGACGCTTCTTTCCCGAGAAAGTTATCGAGGGCTTCCGCGCCGGGTTGACGGGAGACTTCAGGGAGGACGTCCATCAACGCCCAAATGAGAGTTTCAGGATCGAGGAGAGACGCGCGTCTCTCGTCCCATCCAGGCGTGTTCTGCACCATCACATCAGTGAGAAATGGCACGGGGAAGGGGAACTCGATATTCGCGCAGACTCCTAACGAAGATGCCAGTTGAAGCGAAAGCCAGCGTTCCAATCCGTGGCTGTGGACAATGATATGATCCGCTTGCAGAGGATCCGAAAGGGGCTCCTTCATCAACGCGCCTAGACGCTCCGCCAGTGTTTCAACGCGGTTGGAGGAGTGGATGTGGAGCATCGCTATTGGAGAGCTACTTTCGAGGTTCTTATCCCCGAAGCTCAACCATTCACATAGTCCCGCATGGATTCCATGATGATCTGAAAAGACAACGCGCCCGCATCGGGATACCCAATGGCCCCCTCACCGAGTGACCTGGCACGGCCGAACTTCGCGACCATGGCTTTGCTCGCTTCCTTGCCAGCTTCTGCGGCTGTTGCTACTTCTTTCAATGCTTCTGATAGGGGTAAGCCCGTGCATTCTTTGGCCTTCTCTGCGGCAGGCGCCATGGCATCGACGACGGTCTTGTCTCCCACCTCGGCTTTGCCTCGGTCTTGCACGCCTTCACAAGCAGCGACGAGGAAAGCTGCTAGACCGGCACTATCAAAGTGCTCATTCCCCCTCAAGGCCTTGCCGCCGTTGCGGAAGAGCGTTCCGAAGATCGCGCCGGAAGCGCCACCCATGGTGCTCATCATGGCGGTGCCCACAGCGACAAATGGCTTGTCGATGGAGGCGAAACCACCCTCGGCAAGTTTCTCTTTGGCGGCGGTGAGACCGCGTTGCATGCCGATGCCGTGATCACCGTCACCGATGTTGCGATCGGCTTCAGAGAGCAGTGGTTCACTAGCGATGATCTTATCGGCGACGCCATATAACATGGCGACGACTTCTTCGAGATTGATGTTGGCTTTGTTCATGATCCCATCTTGGAATACCCGACCGATTGGCAAGGCATGTCCCAGTATTTCTTCAATTCGTCGTCTAGTTTTAGCAGGCTGATCGATAGGCCTGCCATCTCTTGGCAGGTCACGATGTCACCAATGACCGTGTCGTAAACTTTAATCCCTTTCGCCGCGAGCAGGGGTTTGATCGCCCGGTTGATGATGAGCAATTCCATCTGTGTGGTTGCTCCCAGGCTATTGATGAAGAGCACGACTTCGTCGTCATTTCCGAATTCCAAGTCATCGCCAAAGATGATGTCTAACAACTGCGGAGCCATTTCATCGGCAGTGCAAAGATCATCGATTCGAACGCCTTTCTCACCGTGAATACCCATGCCAACACCCATCTTTCCGTCTTCGAGCTCGAAGGTGGGTGCACCTGTGGCAGGAATGGATCCGGCAGCGACGGCGACCCCGACACTGCGAGTGTTGTCGCGTGCTTTGGTCGTGATTCTAACAAGCTCATCTAAGTTGTCGACGGTGGTGGCGGCGGCTCCAGCGATCTTCACGATGAGCACAAGGCCGGCGATCCCTCGGCGGTCCTCTTTGCGTTCAGGTGGTGCGGAGGCCACGTCATCCCAGATGAGCACGGTCTTCACTTCGATGTCTTCGTCATCGGCAAGTTCCGCGCCCATGTCGAAGTTCATGACATCACCGGCGTAGTTGCCGTAAAGATACATCACGCCCTTGCCACGATCGACCGCTTGAGTGGCTTCTAACACAATGTTGGGAGGCGGCGCGGCAAAGATATCGCCACAGGCGGCGGCGTCTGCCATATTCTTACCCACCAGGCCGTGATAGATGGGTTCATGCCCAGTGCCGCCGCCCACGAGGAGGGCGACTTTGCCTTCTGGCAGATCGTTCATTACGATGGAACCGCTGCCGACTTTCCTGGCTTCGCCATCATAGGCTTCGACCAGGCCATCTAACAATTCGGAGGCGCACTTGTTAGGATCATTGATGATCTTTGGAGTCTTTCTCATAGGGTTTTGAAAAAAGTGTTCAGGTTCAGATTAAATGACGCGATCATTGCCGCCGTCCACGGGAATCTGCGCACCTGTGGTCTTGCCAAAGGTAGTGCCCGCCATCGTCGCGACCATGTTGCCGACATCGGCTGACTTGATCTCGGTCTTCATGAGATTGCGTTTCTTGTACTCTTCGACGGTGATTCCGTAGCGCTCTGCGGAACGCGCGAGCACTTCAGGCGTCCAGAGCTTGGTATCAAAGACCGCGTCAGGATGGACGATGTTTACTCGGATATTTTCTGGAGCGAGTTCGAGTGCGGCCACGCGGACCAGCTGTGTGAGCCCCGCCTTGGCACAAGAGTAAGAGGCCGCTCCAGCGCCTGGTGCATTCACATTGCGCGAGCCGATGTAGATGGCGGTGGGATCGATCCCATGCCGAAGATAAGGGACGCAATGATGTAAGAGTCGCACATGAGAGGTGAGATTCACGGCGATGCTTTTGTCCCAATTTGCCGGGTCGAGGTTTTCGACATAGGCGCCGGCCGTGAAGATTCCCGCATTGCTCACGAGAATGTCGAGACCGCCAAAGCGCTTCACCGTTTCTTCCACCGCGCCGCGTGTGGCGTCGTCATCCGTGAGATTGCAAATGAGGCCTAACTGATCCGCGCCCTGCAGTTCCTCGATCTCTGGGCTCAGGTCCACACCGACCACGGCAGCACCCGCATCGTGCAGAGCTTGCAAACACGCGCGTCCGATTCCAGCCGCTGCACCGGTGATCAGGGCTACCTTGCCTTCCAGTGGCTTGCGTGCTGGGGCTTTCTTCAACTTGGCTTGTTCCAGATCCCAATACTCGATCTCGAACAGCGGTCCTTCCGTCAGAGGAAACCAACCGCCTAACTGTTCGCCTAACTGAACCGTCTCGCGCGTCGTCTTTACGATGTCGCCCACGATATCGGCGTTCTTCACATTCAGCCCAAAGGAAATGGTCCCATTGCCAATCCACACGGACCAGCGCGGTGCAGGATCGAGCATCTGCACAGCAGGCGTGGAAAAGCGTTGGAAGTAATTGGTGTAGCTCCCGACATAGCTATCGATGCCGCCTTCAAGGTTGCTGTTTTCGAAAGTGAACGGCAGCCGTTTCGTGCGCAGCACATGATCAGGCGTCACCGGGCCTCGGCCTGCCATTTCACCCACGTTGGGCAATTGCGCAAATCCAGCAGCCTCAGGCGAACCATCGAATCGCGCGATCATCGGTTGTTCGGCCGCTTCGGAAACGTCATGTCGAAGTTCTGCCAATTTCACCAAATCCAGTTCTTGCGGTTCTCCTTTGGGGAAAGAGTAACCCGAGCATTTCGCCGAAATGTAATCTTCGGCCTCGGCGACTAGTTTGATCATCCGATCATAGGATTCGCGTGCTGTTTCTCCGAAACTAAAGATCCCGTGGTTGAGCAGCACCATTCCTTCGATGCCCTTGAATTCCTGGCCTAGGATCATCTCGTAGACTTTCCGAGCGAGGATGAATCCGGGCATGATGTAGGGCACAACGATCACGCGCGAACCGTAGACTTCCTGCACCCGCGATTCGCCTTGTTCGTTGTTTGTCAGCGCGAGAATGGCGTTGGCATGGGTGTGATCCACGAACTTGAAAGGAAGCACCGCATGAAGAATGGCCTCAATCGAACCCTTCGGAGCCGAAGGCTGGGTCATCCCAGCACGCATCTGCGTCACCATGTCGGCATCCGAAAGATGCTCCAGGGCGGCTAATTTCATCAGCACCTCCATGCGGATCGGGGCAAAGCCTTCCTTCGCGATCGTCCCCAGATCCCAACCGGAACCCTTCACATGAAGGATGTCTTCCTCCTCGCCGAAGAACGTCTTTTCCCGAATTTTCACCGACGTGTTCCCGCCTCCGTGCAAGACCAATTCGGGATCACGTCCCAGCAATTGCGAGGTGTAAACGCGTTGAGCCAACAGATCCTCACCTAAAGAGGCCGCTTCCTGATCATTCCAAAGATTCTTCATCGTCTCGTGGCCGCCAGCATGCCGAAAGTCTGGGCTTAATCCAGCGGAAACGTGACGCCGTCGGGACTCCATGGCCGAACCTTCGTTTCACTCAGCTTTATGGCCGACGACCTCGGTGATCGCTCGGAACAGCGAATCTTGACCGCTCGTGTCTTGAGAAAGCTCCCAGATCATCACGCCGCCTCCTTGAGACTGTCCTAATTGTGTCTTCTTCTTCATGGTCGCGATGCCGTTGTATCGGATGGCGTTGATGACATCTTTGCTAGGCGCGGTCGGGTCTTCCTTCACCAACTTACGATACGACGTGTAGGGGCTGCGACCGTAGAAGGGGAGGCAAGGATCAGCTTCTCCTTGGGGCATCCTCGATCACGCCAATACTTGACCCTAATGTTTCATAAATCTTGACCGCTCGTGTCTTGAGAAAGCTCCCAAAGAGGCCTTTTCCTAACAAAATTTATGAAACATTAGGGTCTACCGATGGTGTGCCGGGAAAACCTATTTCAGTCCCTATGACTACGGCGATGGCCGATTGACGACTCAGGGGCTGGTCAATGACATTCGCGATCATCTTGAGGGCCCGCATCAAGTGCGCGCGTTGGAATCGGTCTTCGAGTTGTCGCGTCCCGGTGAAGCGGATACGCGGATGGTCATGCCTTACTACATGCTAGTGCTCAATACCTGGCGAGATGTGCTTCCCGCAGAACAAGCATTGACTCGTACCCAAGCCATTTGTGAGAAGGTCCTGCGTGAGTATTCTGAACAACCCATCATGACCAAGCTCGCCAGCGTCTTTCTCGGAAGCGGTGGGGCCGTGGAGCAGGGGATTGAAGCGTTGGAGAAGTCGTTGACGGCACCACCAGCAATGATGACTAACGGAATGACGATGGTCTTCAATGCCAACGGATCGGTCTCTTACAGGAGCGGTGCTTCGCCAGGGCAGGTCAAGTTCTCCGGTGCGGATCTGCGCTTGTTCTTCCCAGAGTCCATGGCTTCGTGGAAACGACCGGGTGATTGGTTGGAGCGTCTATCGGTATTGATTGGTGGTTTGGCTGAACGCGAGGCGATGTCGCCCGTCGAATGCGCGCGCGTGCTCGCATTGACCGCCGTGCACCAGCATGCATTGGGGTTCACGGATGCCGCTCGGAAGACCTTTGATCGACTGCAAACGATCCCGCTCACGTTGCCGAATGATCGCTTGTGGGTATGGGATACCGCAGAGCGCTTGGGGCTGGAAGATGTTTGTCGTGAGCTTGGTCTATCATTACTCAAAGAACGACACATCAATGTGTTGCGTGTGTCAGATCTGATTATGTCAGTGGCCAAGTATGAGGGGACAGAGTCAGCTTTGGCGCTTGGCGAAGCAACGCTCGAATACACCCGTCATCCAGACTTTATCTCAATGTGCGTGAAACTTGCTGATGGGAACGTTTTCTGGTCGGCCGAACAATCAAAGCTTCTTACGATGGCGGAGAACCCGGAGCGATACGGATTCACCCTGTCTGCTAACGAGGAGACCACATTTTTCCGCTATTAAGAGCTGGAGTCGGAGGAGAAGATCCGCGAGGTGGTAGGAGGGGTACCTCATGTGATCACGTTCGATGCTAGCAAAGGTGCATTCAAAGCCGTGCGTGAAGGCTCCGAGGATCCCGTGCCATTGACAATGGTCCTTACTGCAAATTGGCGGCGTGAGCAACCTGAAGGAAACGTCTATCTCGTGAGCATGCTTGAAAAGGCGAAGACTTATTTGGTCAAGAAAGGGGCGGAAGGTTGGCGTTACTATGACGACGTCGGGGCACCACCTGTGGATTGGGCCAAGGCAGCATTTGATGCTGCGAAATGGAACGAAGGGACGGCTCCTTTGGGATACGGAGAGTCGGTTCCGACGACCTTGTCCTTCAGTGGCGACTCTCAGAACAAGACGATGACAGCCTATTTCCGAAAGACGATTCAAGTGGAAGATCCTAGCGAGATCGTAAAAGGTTATGCGGGCATCGAGTGCGACGATGGGGCGTTCATCTATCTGAACGGTGTCGAAGTGCACCGAGTGAGGATGGGTGATGACGCCAAAGACACGCACAAGACAGCGACGGCGACCGATGAACGAGGTGAGAAAGGGACGACCGATCAATTCTTCATCGATAATAGTCTGCTGAAGAAAGGTGACAATGTGATCGCCGTGAGTGTGTACCAGGCTGACGCCCAGAGCAGTGATCTCTACATGAACTTTGATCTTAGAGTGGTCACCAAGGCTGATATAAAGGAGAAAAAGTGATGGAGGCAATGTTATACTGGATCTCCAGATTGTGAGCCAGCCCGTTCGCCGATTGATGATTGAACAAGTCCGACGCATGGCCGATTTCGCGTGACTAGCTTGCGGACCGGTGCGAAGGACCGCGACTGAATGATGGAAGAAGCCGCCACATCACCCTTGATCCCAATCACGCAGCTGACCCGCGATGAATTGACGGAGACGTTTGCGTCATGGGGGCAGTCCGCTTTTCGTGCCAAGCAGGTCATGCAGTGGGTCTACGAGAAGCGCGTGACGAGCTTTGAGGACATGACAAACCTCAGTGTCTCATTGCGAGAATCTCTAACAAAAGCCTTCTCGTTTGGGGAGTTGTGCTTGGTCACTCGTCAGGGGTCGCACGATACGACGCAGAAGTTTCTTTTTCGTCTCGCCGATGGTCGTATGATTGAGTGTGTCTCGATTCCGGCTTCCTTGTCTTTTGATGGTGAGCGTTCTGATAGGAGCACGCTGTGTGTTTCGAGTCAGGTCGGTTGCGCTTATGATTGCAAATTCTGTGCGAGCGGGTTGGCAGGCTTTGCTCGGAATCTCACGAGCGCGGAGATCGTCGAGCAGGTCTTGCAGACCGAGGCGCTGACCGGCAAGCGAGTGAATAACCTGGTCTTCATGGGCATGGGCGAGCCTCTGGCGAATCTCACCAATGTCATGCGCGCGATCGATGTGATCAATTCGCCGTGGGGGATCGGAATAGGCGCGCGTCATCTGACTGTCTCGACGAGTGGTCTGGCTCCACAGATCAAGAGACTAGCAGATCAGCCATTGCAGATTCGGTTGGCTGTTTCGTTGCATGGGGCCAGTGATGAGGTGCGCGAGCGGATCATGCCGGTGAATCGTAAGTATCCGCTAGAGGTCCTTTTCGAGGCCCTGGAATACTATCGTGAGCGAAAGAAACAACGCATCACCTTTGAATACATCCTCATCGAGGACGTGAACGATTCGCTGGATCAGGCGCACCTGTTAGCCAAGCACGTCAAGCGGCTGAACGCTAAAGTGAATCTCATTCCCTACAACACCGTCGATGGGCTGCCATGGGAACGTCCGTCAGAGTCTCATCAAGAGGCGTTTCTCACTGTTCTGAAGGGGGCCGGCGTGGTGGCGACGTTGCGCCGGGAGAAAGGGCACGATATCGATGCCGCTTGTGGCCAGCTTCGTCTGAGAGAAGAAGTGGGAACGGCCTAAACGCTTACGGATCCTTCGCGATGATCGTCGTCACGACTGGACGGTGATCACTGGCAGTGAACCACACAGGATCGGAAACGATGAAGCTCTTGTCCCGATTGACCTCGGGTAGAAGCCCTTTGTTCACGAAGAGGAAATCAAAGCGCGAGTACTGATCGGCGTAGGCCCAGCAGTAAGTCCATTTGTAGCCAAGGTCGTCGGCAGCCTGGATGTCCTTGAGATAGCCTGGCGAGCCATACTTGCCTTGGAGGGCTTTGATAGGAACTTCGTTTCGGGTGTCATTGAAATCACCGAAGAGGATGAGATTCGTCTCCGCGTCCGCTTCGATGATCGACTCAGCGTGTTTGCGTAGGAGGTGCGCCTCATTCCGGCGCATCAATGCCTGATCGCCATTTAGAACTTCGCGCTTGGATTTCAGATGCACGCCGAGTGCGCGCAACTGATAGTGGTCATTTACTTGAATGGTCGCATCAAGGATGCCGCGCTTGAAGGTCAGGCGCTGCTCGCCTAACATGTAAGAGAGTGAAGCTTGATGGTCCGTCTTGACGATCGGAAATCGGCTGATCAAGGCGAGCCGACGGACCTCATCGAACGAACGATTGATGGCCATGTGAGGGAGATCCAGTCCACTTTCCTTTAAGCGGCGCTGCAAGTCTTCCACATCGGCGGTGGTTCCAATCTCGACGAGACCGACCACATCGGGATTGCCCTTGGTGATCATGGTGACAATGCCATCGATCTCACGCTCAGGCTTGGGCGCGCTTTCAACCGTCTCACTGCCGACACGGCGTGACATGTTTAGGTAGTTCTTGAGGTTGTATCCCATGAACAAGACTTGCTCCGCCTGTGGCGTCGTTTCTTCTTGAGCGGAACTGGGAAGCGAACAGAAGATGACTGTCGTCAGCACCCAGAGCGGACTAACTCTTTTTCGAGACATCAATGTCGTCTTGAGCGCGGGTGATCTCGTGTTCGAACTCTTCACGAGCTTTCTTGAATTCTCCCATGCTCTTGCCAAAGCCACGCGCCAGTTCAGGGAGCTTCTTGGCTCCGAAGAGGAGAAGCATGAGCACAAAGATCAGAATCGCTTCTTGTGGTCCGAGATTCATAAAAGCCAGATGGATAGTCATAGATCGAGATTAAGCAGAATTCTAGGCCGAGCAAAGGTATCTTTCTAGCTCTTGTCGTCGTCTTTACGCGCTTGGTCTTCGCCCTTGGACACTTCTTCTTCGAATTCTTCGCGCGCTTTCTTGAATTCACCCATGCTCTTGCCCATGCCGCGGGCAAGTTCAGGGAGTTTCTTGGCTCCAAAGAGGAGGAGCAAGAGAAGGGCGATGACAATGGTCTCCTGAGGACCGAGGAAGGCAAGGGTAAGCGTCATGATGGCTAAAGCTAACGGCGTAAGGTTCAGGGCGCAAAGGAAACTCGCACGCGTGAGAACCTCGCTTTATAGGAAGCCTTCATGGCATCTCATCTCCCGATCGAAGAACTGCGCCCGGCTTTGCTGGAGGCTACTGCGACGCCGGGGGCGTCCCTGATTATCCAGGCTCCGACGGGTTCGGGGAAATCGACTCAGGTACCGCAGATGCTGCTCGATGGCGGGATCTCGGGGGAGATTGTCGTCCTTCAGCCACGCCGGATCGCCGCGCGCATGCTGGGCGCGCGGGTCGCTTCGGAGCGGAACGGCAAGCTGGGCGATGAAATCGGCTACCAGGTGCGCTTCGAGCGCGTGGTGGGGCCGAAGACGCGGGTCCGCTTCGTCACGGAAGGGATTCTCCTGCGGCAAATGCTCGGCGACCCGAATCTGAAGAACGTGGGCGCGGTGATCTTTGACGAATTTCATGAGCGGCATCTCGATGCCGATGTGGGCCTGGCCCGCTGCCGCCAACTCCAGCAGACGACGCGTCCAGGTCTGATCTTGATTGTGATGTCAGCGACCTTGGAGACGGAAGGCCTGGAAGACTATCTCTTTCCCTGCCAACGGCTCGAATCGAAAGGCCGGACCTATCCCGTGGACGTTCGCTACCGTCCTCAAGGTGGGCGCGACATGCCCATATGGGAAAAGATGGCGCGCGCTGGGAGAGAAGTCGCGGCCGAGGATGGGATCGATGGCCATCTCCTCTTCTTCCTCCCGGGCGGCTTTGAGATTCGCAAGACCGTGGAGTGCTTGCGCCGTGAGAAATGGACCCAAGGCATGGATATCTTTCCTCTCTATGGCGATCTCCCCCCACAACAACAAGACGTTGCCGTTTCTCCTAGCAAACAACCTAAGATCATCGTGGCGACGAACGTTGCGGAAACGTCGCTCACCATTGATGGCGTGCGTGTGGTCATTGATAGTGGCCTCTCGAGGCTGCCGAACTTCGATCCGCACAGAGGGCTGAATACCCTCACCATTGAACCGATTTCTCAAGCTTCTGCCGATCAACGTGCGGGTCGCGCGGGACGGACAGGTCCTGGGGTCTGTGTGAGGATCTGGAGTGAAGCGCATCATCGGGCGAGGCACGCGCAAGAAGCGCCCGAGATTCATCGGCTCGATCTTGCGGAAACGGTCCTGCATCTGAAGAAGATGGGCCTCACGGACATGCACGCGTTTCCGTGGTTCGAAGCGCCGGAAACGGCGACGCTCGATCGCGCTTTACGTTTGTTAGTTGATTTGGGAGCGTTAGATGAAGACTCTGGAGAGATCACGGATATCGGGCAGCGGATGTCTGACTTCCCCGTCAGTCCGCGGTATGCGCGCTTGTTAGTCGAAGCGGAGCAACGCGATGACGCGCGTGCTTGGGTGCCCGCCTGCTTGCTCGTCGCCCTGGCCCAGACACGTCCGCTCTTGCCCAAGGGCAAGGCCGGGGAGTCGGCTCGCCAGCGATTCGTCGAGCGCGGGGATGAATCCGACCTTCTGCCGCTCATCCGCGCCTATCAGATGGCGGCGGGCGCCGGATTCCGCGTGGAACGTTGTCGAGAACTGGGTGTCCACGCAGGATCAGCGCGCGAAGTGGAACGGCTCATGCGCATGCTCGTGAAGCGCGGCGGTTACCAAGACATCCCAGAGCAGAATCTGCATTGCCCGCTGGTAGATCTCCTCTTGGCGTCGTTTCCCGATCAGATCGCGGCGCGTCGAGGGGCGGGAAGCAAGGTGTTCGAAGTCAGTGGCGGTCGACGTGGCCAGTTGTCTCACGACACCGTGATTTCTAGTCAAGTGACTCTCGTCGTGGCGGGTGAACTGACAGAGATCGAAGGCCGAGAAGTGCAGGTGATCCTAGGCATGGCCACGGCGATCACGGAAGACGATTTGAAACGCCATTTCCCGAATGATCTGCATGAGAGCGTGGCCGCGCGTTATGACGAGAGCGGACGGCGTGTCGTGGCGGAGCGACGCAAGTGTTTCCGTGATCTGGTGTTGGAAGCACGCCAGACTGGCGAGCCTCCCGCCGACGAAGCCGCGCAAATCCTAGCAGAACAAGTGGCCGCGGGAAATCTGAATCTCAAGCTATGGAATCACGGCGTGGAAAGCTGGCTGGCGCGCGTCGCTTTGGTCGCGCAGGCCATGCCTGAATTGGAGATTCCCGAGTTCACTGAAGAAGATCGCTTGCTCATGCTCACAGAGATTTGTCAGGGCGCGGTCACTTACAAACAGATCAAAGATCGCCACGTCTTGCCCGTTCTCAAACAACAATGGCTCTCGGCCCCCTTGCAAGCCGCCGTGGAAAGCTACGCTCCAGACCGTATCACCCTCACCAATGGTACCAACGCGAAGATCGACTACGTCACCGATCCGGCCCCCACCATCGGCGTCATTCTTCAGAAGCTCTACGACGTCGAAGAAACGCCAACCATCTGTGGAGGCAAGGTGAAGCTGAAAGTACAAGTGCTGGCACCGAATCAACGCCCGGCCCAAGTCACCATCGATTTGAAGAGCTTCTGGGAAAATGGTTATCCCGCCGTGCGGACCCAGCTCAAAGGTCGCTATCCCAAGCACGAGTGGAGGTAGCTTTCGCCACTTCGACTAGCAGAACTCGGATTCGGTGCTATCATCACCGCCATGGATGTGATACCTGAGAATTTCGAGTTTCTGGGAAGCTACTCGATCCCGGATGCGAAGCGGCTGTTGGAGGCTTTGGAAGCGGCCGATGTTCTGGTGGAAGCGGAGTTTGATGACGGAATGGGAAACGGAGAATACGCGGCGTCTTTCGGCGGCTTTGGTGGGAACGCGAGCGTTGAGATCGCGGTGGAGACCGCCCGGAGATCGGATGTCGAGATCATTCAGACGAGGCTCTTTGGGGCGAACCTCCCCAACCTGCCAGAAGGGTATAAGATTCATGGTGCAGACGAGTTCCATCTGCGTCAGCATCGCGAAACGCTCATCCTTGAATTGGGAGAATTGGGTGACCGATTGAGCTCGGCGTTGAGCGAAGGCCGCGCTGCTGAAGACCTCGTCGCTGCGTCGCAAGGCCTCAAGGAACAGATCGCAGAGATTGATCAAGCGTTGAAGGCTTGAATCCTCGAAGTCCGTGGTTAGCTTGGCTTTCCTTATGAAGAAACGAACCCTATTGAAAACACTCGTCGGAGCTTCCGTCATCGCTTGCATCCCCTTCGCCCTGGCTGAGGAAGAGAAGAAGGCCGAAGCTAAACCTGCTGCTGCCAAGACCTCCGCGGTCACGGACATCAAGATCATTGTTAAAACGAGCAAAGGGGATTTTCCTGCCACGATCTACGCGATCAGGGCCCCGCTCACCGCCGCGAACTTCCTCAATCTCGCCAAGCGCGATTACTATGATGGCCTCAAGTTCCATCGCGTGATCCCAGAATTCATGATTCAAGGGGGAGACCCCAAAGGGAATGGCACGGGTGGCCCTGGCTACAAGATCGTGGACGAGTTTGGTCCAGGCCTGAAGCACAACCGTCCAGGACTCTTCTCCATGGCCAACGCCGGCCGCAACACGGGTGGTAGCCAATTCTTTGTCACTCATGTCCCCACACCACACCTGGATGGCAAGCACGCCATCTTTGGTGAAGTGACTGGTGAAGGCCAGAAGATTGTCAACGCGATTATCAAAGGAGACACGATCAAAGACATCGAGATCCTCGATTCGACCGATGCGCTCTTTGCCGCAAAGGCGACGGATATCGCCGCGTGGAACGCCGTTCTTGATAAGAAGAAGTAAGCGTTCTCACAGAGACTCTAAGTGCGGGGCCGCCTTTCCAGGCGGCCCCGTTTTCGTATCATGAGACTGGATCGTCTTGTTGGAAAACTTGCTAGTCTAGGGCGCCAAGATGTACGCGCACGTCTCGCCGCTGGGTCCGTCCAAGTTGGCGGTCAGACGGAGCGCGATGGGTCGCGTCTGGTGGGGCCATTTGAATGGGTCATGCTAGGGGACCGAATGCTTCAATCCCGCACGCCGCGCTACGTGCTTCTGCACAAGCCTGCTGGTTATGTCAGTGCCACTACCGACCCAGAATACCCGACCGTGATCAGCCTCATTCACGAACCATGGGCTGAAGATCTCCATTTGGCAGGGCGACTTGATCGCGCCACCACAGGCCTGGTCATCCTAACCAACGATAGTACATTCTCAGAAGCTCTCACCGAGCCAGGCGCGCGCGTTCCTAAAGCTTACGTGGTCACTACGGACCACCCCGTTTCCGCCGAAGCGGTGATGGCCTTCGAGCAAGGGATGTTCTTTGCCAAAGAAGGCGTGACCACCCAACCTGCCTTCGTTGAGCCATTCGGTCCTTGCAGAACTCGCCTCACCATCTACGAAGGCAAGCATCACCAAGTGAAACGCATGTTCGCGCGCTTCGATATCTGCGTCACCGCCTTGCATCGCGAGTCGGTTGGTAAATATCACCTAGATAATCTTCCTGAAGGAAGCTACTGTTCTTTCGATGCCCGCTAAGAAGAATAAACCTCCTCCTGACGATCAGCTTGTGGGCACCGTCTTGATCAAAGAGGTCAACCGGCGCATCCGACTTGCGCGCACAATGTGGGATGCCCACAACAACGCTGCCTGTCGCCGTGAACGCCTGCGTGCGAGCTCACTTTACGAAATACTCACCAAAGAACAGCGGGAGAACGTTCCCCAGACTCTTCGCGTCTGGCTCCGCTATCGCAGTGTGAAGTACTTTGGTTAGCCCAAGTTTCTTATTTGCGGGCCAAAATTGACTAATTTCGAGATAATTTGCCCACTTAGTCGCCGTAACTCTTTGATAACCAATACTTGATTTTCTCGATTCCATTTTGTAGTGTCTAATTCTAGCGGCTAGGTCTGAGCTTCTTTCTTCGCACCTTTAGCGTCTCAGTTGTGTATTTCCGAACCAAGACTATCAAAGGT
>JBLHHN010000097.1:0-17817 GCA_047616785.1 Verrucomicrobiales bacterium | reverse complement strand
GAACACTTTCGACCGCAACCGTTAGCATCTCCTGGGTCTTCACCAACTGACCATCAATCTGTCGCAACTTGGGATGATTGGGTCCCAGGCCCGAATCCAAGAGACCTTGCTTGTCCAACTGAGCCTTCTGAAAAGTCGGCCAAAGTTGCTGCAGCGTCGGGTCATTGATATCTAACATGGCAGCACTCTGAATTAGGCGTTCACCCTCGAGGCCAGAGAGGGTCTCGATCTGCATCTTAATCTGAACAATCGCCGCCTCCGCCCTGTATGTGTCCTGCATGCTACTCATCAGGATCGTTCCAACTCCAGTCACAGGATCGCCCGTATGTGAAGCACGGTTCTGCATGGCTGCCAAATCGATGATTCGGTAACGCTCTGCCAAGTCGAGCATGCTCAATCGGGATTCCTCCACTTTATCCGATTGGTCTTTCAGCTGCCGTTGCAGGGTATCGAGTGCGTTGTTACTACGAGTCGACTCCAGCTTCACCCGCCGCTGCTGATACGCATTGGCAACAGCATTGGCGATGTTAGCAGCCAATTGCCCTTCGGTGTCATAGTATTCAATATTGATGAGGTCTGTTCCCCGCTCCTCCCGTGTTTCGAGATTCGCAAAAAGCTTCCGAAAGGCTTGAGGACGTGTAATTGCCCAACGCTCATCTAACTTCAATGCATCCACTACATCATAGAGTGTCTTCTTGCTCGTGATGACCTTGAATTCCGTTTCGATAAACGTTGGGGGAACGTACATCCGCCCAGAAGGCGCCTCACCACCATGGAAGATCTTCCAATCATGCAGCTCACGATTGATCTGCATGGTCACTTTACCCAGATACTCCTTAGGTAAAATGTAAGTGATCACAGCCGCTGTCATGAAGACGAGGAAGAACGCCAATAAGATCACACCATACCGATTGCGAAGGACCTGCCAGTAGTCCATCGCATGTAATTTCGCTTCTGACGAAGCACCTTGTTCGTTCATTTATTTTTTTAGCTTGGTGGTTAAACGTAATTGGCTCCCGAGGTTAGACAACCAAGGGAGCCAATACGTTCAAAGGATATTTGCAACTTTAGAAAGTCGCAGAAACGCCTGCCCAGACACGGTGGCGATCAAAGTCACGGCTGATTCCGGAATCGATACCAGAATCCAAGGTTCCGAATGAGTAACCACCCTCAACTCGCATGTTTGAATAAAGGAGGTAGGAAAGACCGAGGTTGATGCCGAGGAAGTCCTCTTCACCTTCGCTAGATGCAGCAGAGCGGGGGTCCTTCAATTCACTGTGAACGTATGTCAGACCCGTGGTTCCCGTGAGGCGAGGTGAGAACTCGTATTGCGCCGTAACACCAGTCCTTAGAGACTCACGTCTCTCGAAACTACCCAACTCGCTGTCTTCAAGACCATACCGAGCAGCCCAACGCAAACTGAATCCTTCGTTCAGGCGCTGCACCAACGAAGCCTCGACGTAAGGGGAAGAGTTATTTCCGTAGTTATCGTAATCACGAAGCTCAACACCTGCGCGAATAGAACCCATGGTATTGCGATTAAACATGTGATCAACACCCGCCAAGAGATACTGGGCAGTGTAATCTGAACCACCGTTCTCGTAGTCGGTGATCGCAAAGCGATACTCACCCACCAACGTAGTGGCACGCGTCCACATGTAGCGGGCCTGAGCGCCCAGGAGGTTGGTGACACGATCTTCGATGTCACTTCCATCATAAACGATAGTACTTACGGCCCAGTTGGCAACCGTCGAGAAACGACGAGTCCAAGCATAAGAAAGAGCCAAATTGTTGTAGAGATAGAAATACTGATCCGTCCTACGAGAGACAGTGGCGCCGATCTGCTGATTGGGCTCATACTCATAGGTCACATAAGCCGAGTCGGATATTGTAAGACGGCGAGTGGCGCGATGAACGACAGAACCTTGAAGACGGACAGAATAGTAGACACTCTCATCGTCATTGACTGTGACATCATCAAAGTAGTAGAGCACGGAGGCCGAAGCTCCGAGGGTGTAACGCGTTGTCCGCGAACCGCCCGACCACTGGGTTCCAATCCCCGCCTGAAGATAAATTGAAGACTCTTCGGCGATATCAATCGAGTTGATATTGCTATCATATCCAACATATCCAGAAACGGTCCATGTTAGAGGGATGTCTTCCTGCTCGAAGTCGTCACCGTTGTTGCCAATGCTAAGCAATCCCTGGCCTTGAGCGGCCCCAGTTAGGAGCCCAAGCGACAGCGCGAAGGCAGATGCTATTCTTGTAAATTTCATATTAATCGTAAACGTTGGTTGCGCGAATAGTGGGTTGTTCGAATTCACACTAGGTAAGGATTTTGCTTTGTTAAAGACTTATTTTGTAAAAGTCAACGGTTCTTATGGGCCTCACTTGCTACTTTTATCCTCTATCTTATCATCAATCTTAGGATCACTTGGCGAAAGAGGCGCCAGTTCCCCTGGAGGAACAACGCCACCCGAGGGCGAGATCAGGTAAACGGCACCACCGTTAGCTCCGACACCGCCTAAGCCACCCCACTGAATCCAATCCCAGCCCCATCCGTCATTCTCCTCTTCAGCGACTTCTTGGGTTTGGCCCTTTCCGTAGCCTTTGCCATAGCCGTAGCTCTGTTTGCCATAGCTTTGACCGCTAGAGGCGGTGTTGGTCACCGGGGTCGGCTGAGGCGATTCCGAAACGACGGCCATTTCTTCGGCCAGGCCTGAAGCGGGATTCGCCGTGACCGTCGCATCCTGCGCAAGAAAGTCTTCACTGACCTCCGCGGCGGCAGGAAGCGCCCCAGGCCCTCGGCTTGAGTCAGACAACGCACGGTCGAGACCTTCTTGAACAGCAGCGATCTGCTTAGGCGCAGCAGCGCCGGCACATTCTGAAATCTCTGCAGCCATTGAAGGCTTGAGAGCGACTGACGTCTCGACCACCTGGGAAATCACTGATCGACTGCCGCCAGCGGCACGAACGGCTGAACTGACAATTTCGCAGGTGCAATTTCCATGAGAACGCAGTGCGTCTTCGAGCACCAACAAGAGCCTCTCCTTGTTTCTTCCAATGGAAATACTGACATCCTCGGCAATGGAGCGGCAGTCTCCCAAGACCGTCTGCACGACATCGGCGACTTCGTCGGAGGCAGACGGAGCTGCAGCAATGGCACTTTCCGCAATGACGACGGCCTTATCTGGCGCAGAACGAACAGCCGCAGTGACAAGCTTTGCCACAAGTTCATCACTGGCCTCACTAGCCTTGATGGCGCTTTCGATCAGTTGCCCTGCGCAGCCGCGGTTACCTCGGACGGCTGAAGTCAAAGTCTCAACAACCCTTTCAGGATGTTCTCGAACAACACTCTCAAGAGCGCGCTGAGCACTGGCGCATTGACCGTCCGACTGAGCGAGAGCAATCGCAGGAGAGAAACCTAGGAGAAGAAAAAGAATACGTGAGCTGGGTAATAGCATGACGCTGAAGAAGTTATATGAATGGAGCGGGTAGAGGGAATCGAACCCTCATAGCCAGCTTGGAAGGCTGGAGCTTTACCACTAAGCTATACCCGCACTACTGTCCATAAATATTATAACCTCTTCAGAGAACTCAACATTAGTTGAAATTCCCATAAGATATCTCAGACACCTCTATTTCACTCAATTCCGGGTGGGTGTCAACCCGCTCCTGAGCAAACTCAGTTCCGGGGGCGCACCACGAAATTCACAAGTTTGTTCGGCACCACAATCGTCTTCACCAGATCTCCCCCCTCGACGAACTCTTTCGCCTTTGATTCGAGTGCTTTAGAAATCACGGATTCCTGATCCAAATCGACGGCCAAGGTCAAACGGTCACGCAACTTGCCGTTCACCTGCACGATGATCTGCACTTCAGCCTGAGCCAGGGCAGCCTCATCGAAGCCCGGCCACACAGCCATGGCCAAATCGCCTGTTTCGCCCAGCAAACGATGCAGTTCCTCGGCCACATGCGGCGCATAGGGACTAAGCAGTTTTAGAAAATCCTGCAGCGCCGAAACGGGCCGTTTCTCGGCCCCTGTATAGCCCTTCACAAAGACCATCATCTGCGAGATGGCCGTGTTAAAAGCCATCTTCTCAGTATCTTCCGTCACTTTCTTGATTGTCTCATGCAAGAGACGGCGAAGCTCCCCCTCTGGAACTCCTTCACTGATTGAGGAAGAAAGCACCCATTCACCCTCCTGATCCAGATCCATGAAAAGGCGCCACACTCGCCCCAAGAATCGATAGAGACCCTCGACACCGCGATCACTCCAGGGCTTCACCTGCTCCAGCGGCCCCATGAACATCTCATAGAGTCGCAAAGCGTCCGCTCCAAAGTTCTCGATCACATCATCAGGATTGATCACATTCCCACGGCTCTTGGACATCTTCTGGCTATCGGGACCAAGAATCATCCCCTGATTCACCAGACGATGAAACGGCTCACACTTACTTAAATGACCTAGATCAAACATGACCTTGTGCCAGAAACGCGCGTAAAGGAGATGCAAGACCGCGTGCTCAGCACCACCCACGTACAAGTCGACACTCCCCACCTGATTCTCATCGCCAAACCAATATTTCTCGGCGGCCCCTGACAGAAACGCGTCGTCATTGCTTGGATCCGCAAACCTCAGATAGTACCAACACGAACCAGCCCATTGCGGCATCGTGTTCGTTTCGCGCGCAGCCTCATCACTATAGGCCACCCACTCTGTCGCTTTTGCCAAAGGCGGATCCGAAGTCCCAGTCGGCTTGAAATCATCCATGTCCGGCGCTTCCACGGGAAGTTCGCTCTCCCCAAGGGCTTCATGTCTACCATTTTTCCAAATAATCGGAAACGGCTCGCCCCAGTAACGCTGACGAGAGAACAACCAGTCGCGCAGTTTGAAATTCACCTTCCGTTCACCACGCCCCTTCTCCTCCAACCATGCGATCATCTTTGTTTTCGCCTCAGCCGTCGCCAATCCGTCTAACATTCCCGAATTCACAGCAACCCCTGCACCCCCGAAACACCCTTCCACCTCGCTTCCTTCTGGCGCTTTCACCACTTCACGAATGGGCATATCAAAGGTCACGGCAAACTCATGATCACGCACATCATGCGCCGGCACGGCCATGATCGCACCCGTGCCATAAGTCATCAACACGTAGTCAGCGATCCATACCGGGATCCGCTCATCATTCACCGGATTCACCGCATAACCGCCCGTGAAAACACCTGACTTCTCCTTGGCCAACTCCGTCCTCTCAAGGTCAGATTTGTTCGCCACGGCCGCGCGATAGGCCTCCACTGCCGCACTCTGATCCGCTGTCACCAAGGCACCTACTAACGGATGCTCAGGAGCCACCACCATGTAAGTCGCGCCAAACAACGTGTCCGGACGAGTCGTGAAAACCCGCAGCGATTCATTCAGCCCCTCAAGATCGAAAACCACTTCCGCACCCTCACTACGACCGATCCACTCGCGCTGCATCGTCTTGATACCCTCCGGCCAATCCAGGCCGTCCAGCTCATCAATCAAACGCTGCGCAAAGTCCGTGATCCGCAGCATCCACTGACGCATCGGCCGTTTCTCCACCGGGAAACCACCCACATCGCTTTTCCCATCCTTCACTTCTTCATTAGACAACACCGTGCCCAACTCAGGACACCAATTGACCGGAGCCTCAGCCACATACGCCAAGCGACGGCTATCCAAATAATCTCGACGCGACTCCGCATCTTCGTTAGGATGCGAAGCAACTCTCAGCTTCTCTAGCTCCGCGATTGGCCTTGCTTTTCCCGTCTCTTCATCCGTGTAAGCATGATAGAGCTGGAGAAAAATCCACTGCGTCCATTTGAAATACTTCGGATCCGTCGTGTTGATCTCCCGCTCCCAGTCGTAGGAGAAACCTACCCGCTTCAACTGCTCACGGAAACGATCCGTATTCCGGTCCGTCGTCGTCCGCGGATGCTGCCCCGTCTTGATCGCATACTGCTCAGCGGGCAAGCCAAAGGCATCCCAGCCCATCGGATGCATCACATTATGCCCACGCATCCGCTTGTAGCGTGCCACGATATCCGTCGCCGTGTACCCTTCCACATGACCCACGTGCAGACCATCCCCACTGGGATAGGGAAACATGTCTAGAACAATGTATTTCGACTTGTTAGGGTCGAAACCCTCATCGCCCGGATTCAGAGCCCGGAAAGTACCTTCACTCTCCCAATGCTTCTGCCAACGGGCCTCGATTTCGTCAAAGGGATATTGTTTTCTACGATCAGTCATGGCTTGTTTAAGAGGATGGCTACTAAGACCGATGCCCTATTGATTGCAACGCGCAATGCGCACAAGACCTCTGAATTCAAAGAGATCTTTGGAGATCGTTACCACGTCAAAGATCTCGCGACCTATCCGGATCTCCCCGAAGTCGAAGAGTCCGGGACCACCTTCGAGGTGAACTCCCAGCTCAAAGCTGTGGAGATCAGTGAGCACTTGCCTGGCATTCTCGTGCTCGCAGACGACTCCGGCCTCGAAGTCGACGCCCTTGATCTCGCCCCCGGTGTCTACTCGGCACGCTACAGTGGTCCTGGGGCCACCGACGCGACCAATCGCACGCTGATGTTAGAACGACTCAATGAAACGGGCGCACGTGGCAAGGATCGTTCCGCGCGTTTCCGCTGTGTCCTCACACTCGCTCAAGACGGAAAGGTCATCCATCAGACCTCTGGCAGCGTCGAAGGCATCATTGCCAACCAAGAGAAAGGCGACAACGGATTCGGTTACGACCCACTGTTCATTCCTGAAGGTCATTGCCAGACCTTTGCCGAACTCCCTTCGAGCGCGAAGCACCAGATGAGTCATCGAGGCCGAGCCGTCGAGACCATGCAGGCCTTCATGCGAGACAAGGCTATGCTATGATCGGCCACGACTCGCGCGCCGAATCAGATCACGGATCTCGTCATCATTGAGATACAAACCATTCCGACGGAGGTACCTGCGAAACCCGCCTTGCTTCTTGCGATCGAAAGGCGACATCCTAGCATAGCGATAGCAAACACTTTCCTCACGATCTAACACGATCGTATGCCCACGCCTCTCACCGTTCTGTCGATGGAATCCACGCCAGTCCACCTGCGATTCGTCAAATCGATTCACCCCAAAAGTAACCTTAGGAGGAACCAATAAAGACGAAACGACCACCTTCGCCGGCATAATCAACGGCCGGGCTGCTGGAGCTGGATCCGTCGAGAGTAGCCACACAGAGCGAGCTGCTGCTTCCTCTTCCTCTTGCGGAAGCGAAGGCTCGTCCATGAACAAGGAATCCTCGTTCAACACCATCGTCGAGCTCAACTCAAATTCCCCCCACATGGGATACGACACGACCGGAGACTCCTCCGGCGCAACTGGCTCCACAGGCGAAAGCTCTATAAGACTCAGGGCCAAAGCCGCCATTTCATGCGCGAAAGCAAAGGCATCCAAGGACACTTCCTCTTCTACTACCGGAGGTGCATTGAAGGCATGCACAGCGGCTCGTGATTCATCAACGAAACGCAAAGACACCATCGCCATCACCACCATGAAAAGAAACACCACACTGCTCATCAGGCTAGCGATTCTGCTAGTCAGCGACTCACGACTACGCTTTGGATCCAGCGCGGCCGAAACTCGCACCCGCAGATGATCGCAAGAATAGAAGCCCACCGCTGGCTCAATCTCACTCCGATGGAAATCAGCCACGACAGCCGTTAACTCTAATAAATGCCTAGCATAATCCGATGGTCGCAACCGAGCGCAAGCAAAGTCATCGCAAGCCACCTCTTGAGCCAAGTAAGTCCTTCGCGCCGCCATCCACATGAACGGATTGAACCAGTTCAACGCGCACACGACCTTGAGCACCATGTTCGACCAACAATCGGCCCGTTGAATGTGAGCCAACTCATGCAGGAATACCGCATCGAGACGTTCATCATCCCAGTCGTCGGCCTCATAGGGTACATTGATCGCCGGTCTCAGCACACCCCAAGTCATCGGCAAGGTGCTGCGCTTGGACTGATAGAGATCTACCAAAGTCGTCACATTCGCCAAATGTCGGCAATGCTCTAACCGAGCACACAAACGCCCTTTATAGACCGGCTCACGATCTCTCTGAAAGGATCGCAATCCCATCAAACCGGCGCCCAGCCTAGCCACTAACATCACCACTCCTCCAAGCCAAACCACGAGACACGCCTCCAACCATCCGAAAGTCAGCGGCACTTGATGATGCGACACCACCTCAGCGACAGACCCAGTCGTCACCGCAGTCGCTTGCTTCACCACCTCGGCATCCGCTCCATAAACCCATTCTGCAGGGATCAAAGGCCATTGAGGCAAGAGCACCGCAGCCAGTGGGATCAACCCAATGGCAAGCGCTGCCACCAGCCATACCCAATGCCGCCATGCCGCTGCCATGCGGGGGAAACAGCGCAATAAAAGGGCCACTCCAAGGATCAATGCCGCCTGTCTCGGCACTGCCGAGATCCAGACCCAAGCAAGGTCCTCGCTCCATCTATCAATCAGCCGAGCAAACATAGGTGGTGGGTGCCGACGTAGTAGGTGAAAATCTAAGTCAGAATCAAATTTACACCAAATGGCGCTAAAAAGACAACCTTAAAATATTCGGAACGCTAAAAAAACCTCATTCAGCTGTCCCCGCGAGATCCCTATGAAATGGGTCAATCCCCTGCCCACCAATCGCTTAGCCTATTCGACCGCTTTCTTAGAAGCATGCACTTGATAGAAGCGCCTAGACTCCCCGCTCTGGTCCATCGCTTGCCATTGCTGCCCCTCATGCTCGATGGCAATGCCATCGTCTTCTTGCCACGGCTGGCGGAGATCTTGGCTCCACCGCACAAGAAAGTCGTAGCCTGGTTGGCCAGCCCAACGGAGGGAAACTTGTTTCTCGGCCCGCTGAATGGAAAGGCGCGTGACCGGTGCCGGCGTCGTGATTGAAGTCAATGTCAGGTCTACGTATACGAGCCGGTGATCTGAAGCACCACGCACCGCAGCGCTGATGGGGGCGGCACGTTCAGGCCAGAAAACGGCCGCATCTCGGATCGTGAATCCTGACTTGGACGGAAGCGCGTAGTCGGCTCGAAGATTCTCTTGGCTGAAATCAGCCGTGTCATGAGCGGGATCACCGCGGTGGTTCTGATCCGCAACCTCTTTGCCGCCATGGCCAGCTGGTATCGGGGCTGCATTGACACGTGGATGATCGACGACTTGTTGAGCCGCGCCACTCACGCTATCACCATCGTTAGGATCCGCATTGAGGTCTCCCATGATCACGAAGCGCTCACCTTCACCCAGGCCACCCGCAAGACCCGCGTCATCATAAATGTAGCTGGACTTGTTAGGCGTGAGATAGTCCGCCCAGAAACGGATCTCATCGTGATTGCGGCGACCATTGCGATCTTCTCCGCCATCGAAGACAGGCGGCGTAGGATGGGAAAGCAGAAGATGGACAAGCTGCCCGTTCACATCGATGGGCAAGTCCCAATGGCTCTTCGAGGACAACCGGAAAACGGCACTTTCCTCTTCAGAGTACCAGTTAGGCGTTCCGTTGGATCCGTTAGGCAGAAGCGCATTCGGCATGTCCTTCCAGAGGAAACTCTGGAAAAGACGGGCCAATTCTGGCTTGATGGGAAAACGTGAGCAGACGGCCATGCCATACTGCCCGGGAAACTGGCCGAACCCGAAAGCATCACCGGCGTAATCATTTGACCCTGACGTTTGCGCAATCCGACGGTTGTTATCGAAATCCAATCCTGAAGCGAGGCCCGTGTTCGAGGGCGCTGTGAAGCGATACCCGTATTTGATCGGCTCTTTCCCATTCTGGCCAATGCCGAGGAAGTTCTCTTGGAAAAGGCGGATGCCCTCCACCTCAGCATCATGATCAAACTCATTGATGAAGAGAATGTCAGGGCGAACCGTTTGGATGATCTCCGCGACCCGCTGGATCTGTCGCGCCGTGGAACGGCTCGGATCACGTAGATCTTCTAACAACAACCCCGCGCGAGCCCGGTTAAGAGAAGCGTTGAAGGTCGCGATGCGAACATCCTCTTGAGCGAAAGCTGAACTGGCAAACGCACACCAGGCCAAACCACACAGAAGAATCAGGCGTCCGAATCGATGGTGTAAAGAATGCGGCTGCATTGTTCGCAATGCGCAATGTTCGTTTCAGCGCGTACTATGTGCATGGTCGCGACAGTGACCTTCATGTGACACCCCCCACACATGAAGGATTCGGGGTCGACTTTCACGATGACATTCCCTTTGTTCTTCTTCATGCGCTGATAAAGCGATAAGACATCCGGATCAACCAGTTCAGCAAGTCGCTTATGCTCAGCCATGAGTTCATCGAGGTTCGTCTGACAAATGCCTCTTCGCTCGCCTAACTTCCCAATTTCTTCGTCGACCAAAGCTTTAGTCGCAGCCAGTTTGGCCTCCGCTTCCTTGAAAATGCTCTTGAGCTTGTCAGCCAACTCCATCAGCTCCAACTCGGTATCTTCAAGCTCGACGACTTGTCCTTCGTAGCGTACGATCTCACCACCGAGCGCGCTGAACTCTTCGTTCTTACGTGTTTCAAACTGCTGCACCTTCAGCCTTGCGATGGTCGTTTGGCACGTTTCCACTTCCAGCTGCAGCTTCTTGATCCCGACTTCATTCTCCTGTCCAGCGAGTTTGGCAGCGGCGACCGCCTCGATGTCGTTGGCAAGGCGCCCTTTGGCGTCCTCTTCTTCGTGGGGAATCCGATCAATGTCCTTCTGGACCTCGCGGATCTTCTCATCGCGATCCTGCAGGACCAGGAGTTTCTCAAGTTCGGGTAACATAGATGTATGGCGAAAAGCCTCTTAGGAGGATTCCCACATGCCGCTCTCGAATCAAGAACGATCGGCATTCATTGCCCAGTTATGATGATCATGAAATCGTATAGGCAACATTGACCGCTTTCATCACCAAGGCATGTTGTGATTCCGTGACCGGTTCCCTCTCCCCTCACATTCTACTCGTGATTCCTTGCTATCACGAGAGCAAGCGCTTGCCCCCCTTCCTCGCTGCCCTCTGTCCCGCCCTGGAATCGCTCTCGTTCCCCGTGACTATTCAAGTCGCAGACGACGGATCCGGTGAAGATGAATTGGCCAAACTTCGGCCTATCATGGAAGCGGCGCGAGCCAAGCACCCTTCGCAGGTGCCTCCGCTTCTTGAGCTTCCCCACGAAGGAAAAGGCGGTACGATCCTTCGAGCCTGGCAATCCGCGCCCTCTTGCACCACCCACTATGCCTTTGCCGATGCGGACGGCGCTGTGGGTCCATCAGAGATTCGACGTGTCCTCGATGAATTCATCGGTTCTAACATCGATCCAGACAGCTGCGCGTTCGCCATTAGGAAACGCACAGCCACGACCACGATCAAGCGCGATCCCATTCGTCGGCTCATGGGGTTGGCCTACTATCGTTTGGTCCGGTTCATCCTCGGGTCACAAGTCTATGATCCCGCCTGCGGTTTCAAGATCCTCTCACGATCCTTCTGGGAAAAATGTGGCCCTGTCCTGACAGAGCGAGGATGGGCACTCGACATTGAGATCCTTGCTAGGATTGATTACCACGGTTTCCCCTTGCTTCAGATCCCTGTCAGCTGGGAAGAGAAAGGCGGAAGCAAGATAGTGCGATCAGATTTATTTCGCATCTTGAAGCAAGTGGTTGAGATCAAACAACGATCAAACGTCTGGTCACGAACGGAGCATGAGTAGTGACGTCATCAAGATTTCTGGCGCTCGGCAGCATAATCTGCAAAACATCTCGTTAGAGATCCCTCGCAATCAGTTTGTCGTCATCACCGGCGTAAGCGGCTCTGGAAAATCCTCCCTCGCCTTTCACACCCTCTACGCTGAAGGCCAGAGACGCTATGTGGAAAGCCTTTCCGCCTACGCTCGGCAATTTTTAGAGAAGTTAGAGAAACCGGACGTCGACTTTATCGAAGGGCTGTCACCCGCCATCGCCATCGAACAACGGACGGCTTCGTCCACCCCGCGATCGACGATCGCGACCGTGACAGAGATCTACGATTACTTGCGCATTCTCTACTCAGCGCTCGGACAGCCACACGACCCGAAGACGGGTCAGCGCATTCAGCGCAAATCGGTCCAAGACCTGGTCGAGCAGTTGATGAAACTTGCCGAGGGCACACGTGTGTTGGTGCTAGCCCCCATGGCATTGGACGAGTATACCAAACTCAGTGAAGTGACCAATCGGCTTCGACGCGAAGGTTTCGTCCGCGTGCGGATCGATGGCGAGATCCATGACCTGGAAGGTGAGTTCACCAAGAGAGAGTTTCCCCATCCACCCGAGACTGTGGAAGCCGTGGTGGATCGGTTAGTAATACGACCTGATAGTCCGAGTCGACTCACGGATTCCATTGAAACCGCGTTGAAATGGAGTCGTCCACGGGTCGCCTTTCTCACGTCAGAGGGCGATGATCAGTGGGAATTGCGTGAGGAAACGACCGCCTTCGCCAACCCAGAGACCGGGTTCACCTTGGAGACGCTCACCCCACGTCACTTCTCATTCAACAGTCATCTCGGCGCCTGCGAAACCTGTCAGGGCCTCGGCGCGCTTTCGGTAGTCGATCCAGATCTGATCATCACCAAGCCAGATAAGGCTCTGCTAGATGGAGCTTACAAAAACTGGTGGTCCGGTCAGAAAGCACTGCGTCTGTTGCACGAAGAACGGATTCAGAAACTGGCGGCCACCATGAAGATCGACCTGAGCGCTCCTTTTGAGAAGCTGCCAGAATCTTTTCAAGAAGCCGCGCTCTTTGGGACGGATGATTTCGAGGGCTTAGGCGCCGAAGCCGCACGTCTTTTAGAGGAAACGGAAAGCCAGCGTCTGCGCCAATCATTGCAAGCCTTTACCAGTGATCAGACCTGCCCGGGTTGTCAGGGACAACGCCTGCGACCCGAGATCTTAGGCGTGACGTTGCGAGATCTGACAGGAAATGAGTTCAACATCGCCGCTTTCACCAAGTTGCCCATCGCAGAGGCCTTGGAATGGATGCATCAGTTAGACATCACCGAGAAGCAGGCGCGCTTTATCGGCGAGGTGCGTGCCGAGGTGACCAAGCGGCTGCATTTCCTCGATCAAGTGGGACTCGGTTATCTCACCCTCAACCGGCAAAGCCGGACCCTATCCGGCGGCGAGTCCCAACGCATCCGACTGGCCACCCAAATCGGCTCCGGACTCACCGGCGTACTCTACGTGCTAGACGAACCCAGCATCGGACTCCACCAACGAGACAATAGCCGTCTGTTAGAAACCCTACAAGAACTAAAACGGTTAGGGAACAGTGTGATTGTAGTCGAGCATGACGAAGAGACGATCGCAGAGGCGGATCATGTTATCGATATCGGGCCGGGAGCGGGTCCGTTAGGAGGCAAGGTCATTGCTCAAGGAACCGTGCAAGAACTCATGGCCGACGAAGCCTCGTCGACCGGCAAGTATCTCAGTGGGCGCTACAAGATCAAGCTTCCGAAGAAACGCTCGACACCGCGCGGTTGGCTCACCCTGTATGACTGTGAGGAACACAACCTCCAGAAGGTCGAGGTCGCCTTTCCCATCGGCTGTTTCACCTGCGTGACCGGTGTTTCCGGCAGTGGCAAATCGACCCTGGTCGACAAGATTCTACGTCGCGTCCTCTTCCGCCATTTCTATCATGCCAAAGACAAGCCAGGTCGCTATGGACAGATCTCCGGCCTAGAACAGTTCGACAAAGCGATCGTGGTCGACCAATCACCCATTGGTCGCAGCCCGCGCTCGAATCCCGCGACGTATGTCGGCGCATTCAATGCCATCCGCGATCTCTTCGCTGGGTTACCATCCGCAAAGATTCGTGGCTACAAGACGGGGCGTTTCAGTTTCAATCGCCCGGGCGGGCGTTGCGAGGCTTGTCAGGGTGATGGCCTCATCCGCATTGACATGCATTTCCTCAATGATGTTTTCGTCACTTGCGAAACCTGTGATGGCCAGCGCTACAATCGCGAGACCTTGGAGGTGACTTTCAAAGGAAAGACCATCGCCGGCGTCCTCGACCTCAACATCTCTGAAGGCACGCGATTCTTTCGCAACGTCCCCGCCGTGCATGATCGCCTGGATGCGCTCGAGAAAGTAGGCCTTGGCTACCTCAAGTTAGGCCAGCCAGGAACGAGCCTCTCCGGTGGCGAAGCCCAGCGAGTCAAGCTCGCAGCGGAGTTGGCCAAGAAAGCGACCGGCCGTACGATCTACATGTTAGACGAACCCACCACCGGGCTCCATTTTAGTGATGTCGAAACATTGCTACGCGTGCTCTACTCCCTGCGAGATGCGGGCAATACATTGGTGGTCATCGAACACAACCTAGACATGATCAAATGCGCAGACTGGGTCATCGACCTCGGTCCCGAAGGTGGCGAGGGCGGCGGACGCGTCCTGGAAGTCGGCCCTCCAGAAGACATCGCAGCGTGCGCCGAGAGTCACACCGGAGCCTACTTGAAGCGTGTGCTCAAGAAACAGTGATTGTCTACGACTGCTAGTTGGAAACGCGTGCTCTGTAGAAGCCCAAACCAGCTGAGGTGCGTTCGGTATCAGAGTCGGTGAAGGCCGTGCTCAAGCCTGCTGCCGCCACGGGAGCGGTGGAGATGACCTGCCAGGCATCGCCCTCCAAGGTTAGCGAATACTCGATGGCGTAGGCCTTCCCACTGACACTGGCCCACGTCATGACATTGCCACCCGCTGCACGGACAACGGAGGTGACGTGAAGATAGTCGCTGGCATCGGTCGGATCGGTTCCCGCGAGGACTTCCTCCGCGTTGGTAGCCCCGTCGTTGTCATCATCGCCATCGGGTGAGACTTCCGTTTCTCCGTTAGGGCTCCCGGGAGTTGCGGCGGCTTGGATACCAAAGAAGTCCACACCGAAAGCCAAACCAGAGGGGACGAGGCCGGCGATATCACCTCCAAACCAAGCGGACGCGTCATTCGCATTCGTGTTGCCAGCCTTACGTGACACATTGTCAGGAACGAATGTCTCTTGGCCCAACTGAGCATTCACATAGGGAAGCCCGTCAAAGGTCATGGTAAGATCGTCGAAATTCAACATCGCGACACTATCAAGGACGCCATCAACACTCGCCGTCACGGCCCATGGCAAGGCTTGGGCATCAAGCGTGCCGTTATCATCTACGTCCAGGTCTAGACCGACACTGCCGGTGAACCCTTGGACGAGGATGAGGGTGAAGCTGTCGTTCGGGTCAATGTTATCATTGCCGAGATCCAGAGGATCACCCACCGCGGTGACGGTCGCATTGACAGCGGTGTAAGGCACTTCCGGAGTCACGCCAGGAAAAAGAGAACGATCCCAGTAGGCCAAGGTGCCTGGGCTGTAGCCGTTGCCCAACAAGAGCAAGCCGTTCGAACCGGTCGCCATGCCATCGAGATTCCAGAACTCAAGAATCTCGCCGCCTCGGGTTCCCGTGTTCTCAATCATGACCAACGTGTGATCATCCGTAGACTGGCGGTCGCCACTGGCACTGAGGATCTCGATATACTCAAAGTTGTCGTCATTGCCTGGCGGATTGATATGAACTTCGTTAATGACAAGGCTAGTAGAACGCACGGGACCTGCGGTGTTGAAACGACCCGGAGTGGCTTGGCCTTTGAAGGGTCCAAAGCTTTGATCGTAGAGCACCGAGTTGATCTCAGGCCCGAGCAAAGTGCCGCCATACCAAGCGGCAACGCTGTTCGGTGTGAGATCCGAAGGCATGCGGCTGATACTGTCTGGAATAAAACCAACACTGTTGAGATTGGCGATGTTCTCTGACTGGGTGAGTTCTGCGCCAAAGCCAACCGCGTCCATGATAGAAGCCCAAGGCGCCGCGTCAAAAGTGCCATCGTCATCACTATCAATGTCATTGCCTGGACCGCCGGTGAATCCTTCGACGAGAAGAATGCCGATGCTGTTGTTATTGTCAGGACCAATCTCACCAATGGTCAGCCCGTCAGGATCTTCGTCATGAGTCCTGTCGGCATGCGTGTAAGGGTTGATGTCATTGTAACTGTCGCCAATGAGCATGAGGCCGTTCGAGCCGGTGCTGAGACCGCGTAAATCTAATACATTGCGAATCTCACCCTTCGCCGCTCCGTCGACATCGACGATGAGCAATGTCAGATCTTGCAAGGGGGTGAAGGTGCGCGTGGGGCTGATCAACTCAATGTATTCTAAATGGGAGTCAGGGCTAGAGACCGGATCTAAGTGCACTTCATTGATCAGAATGAGAGATTGAGCGGGTGTCATTGAGAGATTGGGCAATCCCGGAGTCACTTGACCGCGAAAGTCCCCAAAGAAACGGCTCGGACGGTAAGCAATGCCAGTGGTGCTGTCTCCGCCGATGTTGCCGCCTTGCCATGCCGCCGCTGAATTCGGACTCATATCACCAGGCTTACGAAAGATGGAGTCGGGATGAAAAGGGTCATCCCCCGGAGGCGTGGCGTTAGCCAAAGCGTAAGTCGAACGAACCACCGAGAGATCTTCCAAGCTGAGCTGAGCAAAGCCAACACTATCAATGATGCCTTCCGTGCCACCAGAGAGATCCCAAGGGCTGGCATCGAGGGTGTTGTCATCATTGGTATCCAGATCGGTGCCAGGGCTTGTGGCATCGGCAGCCTTGCCAGTGAAGCCTTTGACGAGTAACAGGGAAAAGCCGGTATTCGAAGCGATGTCACCATCGCCCATGCCGCTGGGCTCAAAGACCGCGGTGTCCTTGTCGATGACGTCTTTCCAAGGATTGGAGGAACGGATGTAATTGTTTCCCAAGATCAGCAAGCCATTGGACCCAGTCTCCTGTCCCGTGAGATCCCATGCTTCAAGGACTTCGCCGACGACGTTGCCATCACTGTTAGAATCCAATAGCAACACCCAGAGTCCATCCAAGGTGGCGATGCCGCCTGTGGTGCTGATGAGTTCGACAAACTCGCGATTCCCATCTTCGCCTGCAGGGTTCACCAACACTTCGTTGATTCGGATCGGACTCACCAAGGGAGGCGCCTGGTTAGACAAGCCCGGAGTGGCGGTGCCGGTGAAAGGACCGAAAGGATTGCTAAATGTGAGTGAGAGGAGACCGTTGTCGTCTAGCAGATCACCCCCATACCAAGCGTCCACGGCATTCTGGAGCGTGTTGGCAGCGCTTCGGCTTAAATTGTGAGGATTGGTCCCGAGTTGAGTCTCGTAGGGAGTGTCACCATAGCCGATGCTATCAAGTATGCTGACCCAGGGTTTCTGGCTGAAGCTGCCATTGTCATTGGTGTCCAAATCGTCCAGAGGCTTGCCTGTGAATCCATCGACTAGCAAGACTGTCATGCCAGCTTTGGGACCAATGTCACCACCACCGCCGACACCTTTGATGGCACTGAAGTCTGCGGTTTTCGTCTCTGCAGAAATGGTCCAGGGCACCGCGTTGTTGTAATTGATCCCGATGAGCAAGATACCATTGCTACCCGTCTGAAGACCATTGAGATTCAAAGTCTCGGTAATCGCTCCAACCGAGTTTCCATTAGAGTCGACAAAGAGAACCGAGAGATTTCCCAAGGTCTGTGCCTCGGGCAGATTCGCATCATCCAGAGAAATGATCTCAACATACTGATGCCCCTCATCACTTCCTCCTGGCGGATTGATATGCACTTCGTTCAGAAGCACGCGAGCTTGGGCGGGAAGGACTGCCGTCAGCGTGAGAAGGATGAAAAAGCTAAGGGACTTCATGG
>JBLHHN010000096.1:0-17821 GCA_047616785.1 Verrucomicrobiales bacterium | reverse complement strand
CGTGCTCTGGGAACTTAACAATTCGGGAGGGATCTCAGAGCTCAGTTGCTTGCTGAGGCCATCGGGACTGCGTTCACAGATCCCTTTTCGCTGGTCTGCGAGAACGTCTTGTCTTTTGCGTTTGGAATGGCCACAAAGAAGAGTAGAGAATCCGGCGAGAAACGGAGTTTTTGTTAGCATGGAAGCCTATCGCCCAAGACCGAGTTTCTTGCATTACCTAATTCGAAAATTCTAACGAATTGTTTGGAGATATTGGGATTGGACTATTACCGCTAAAGCGGTCATGTTAGTGTTTATTGAAAACCTAACATTTCTATTTCAAGGCATACGATGGGGTTGTGTTTAGTATTAGCTGGGGCAAGGATTTTTTGCCGATGCATGGCCTTAAACTGGTGCCATTCCGGCTAACATGAGTTGTCGCTCCGCGACAGGCGTGCCAAAGTTTGTCTAACGCTCTTCTTGGAAAAGAAATGGCCACGGATACTATTTCAAAGCACAAAGAAATGGGGAGAAGGCGGCGCTGCTGAAACCGTTTGTTTCGAAATCGTCGAGGATTGCCTCTCCGAAGCTCCCTAAAGATTGGACACTACATCCCATCAAGACTCTATCCGTCAATCGCAATATGGATTCCGCTAGTGCATTCCGATCAAAGCACCAGTCACAGCGTCGAGCCATACATTGACAACAACCCTGCCATTCACCCCGGCTCGAATTGTTGCATGCCAAGCCAATCGATACTCGGAAACCTCTGCAAACATGTGTCTCCCCTCGCATTCGCCGGCGCAACATAGCACAATAAAGGAGCGATTACTTCGTAATCCTGATCAATGCCAATCGATTCCTTAACCTTCCCTACGCTCTTATTGAATGCGGCAATGAACCCCAATATTGTCTCACCCTCTGTCGCATTTTCCTCACGTTTAGCATCATTAGTCTTAGGAAGCTCATGATAACAGAAACTCACCTTGTCCATTTCATTACCAGTAATCCCTATATTCAGAAAGTCGTTCCAAACGACCACAGCGCCGCAAATGATTTTAAAGCTAACTACGTAGCCAGTCGGGTATCTTTCACCCTCTCTTTCACGCATTCGTTCGCCAACTTGATCTAACTCAATCTTCCCGACCAACTCTGGAATCTCTTCAGTTATAGTGTCTAAGGCCAGAGTGATTGCCTCTTCTTTGGATAGAGTCGATCTTTCAGAGTTACTCTTTCTCTTCTTTCGCAATACATGCCTTCCGTTTTTATCTTTCGAAAACCGTCCCTGAAATCGCTCTGCCCTTTCATTTTCTAGATCAAATACTTGCAGCTTCCTTTCAACGATGAACTTCTGCTGTGGCTTCTCCCATGTTCCGACAATCTGCCCTTTGCCTTCATCGATCTCGGCGATCACGGGATCTTTCGGGTCAGGTTCGGGGGCCCTCCCTTCCTCTTGAGCCAAGGCCCGTTTTTCTCCCGCCCCCACAAAGACTAACGACATCGCCGCAAGAAGCGTCGCGGCGCATCCAGGCAGAAGGGATTTCAAAAGACTCATCATGACAGCTTCTTTCCAACATCGTTTTGAGCATGAGCCAAGGGAGCCTTGGAGATTCGTTCCCTCCCCCGGAAGTGAGACCATTTCCTCTACGCCTATACTACCGCCTGCGGCAGCTTGTCTTCCCCATCGACGAAGACGGCGACGGGCTCAAACGCGTCGTCTAGGATGACGATGTCAGCGGGATTTCCTGGAACGATCTCGCCGATGCCGGCTAGGCCGAGAGACTGGGCTTGGTTGTAGCCGGAGGCTCTGGTGAGTTCTTCCAACGGGATCTTGGTGATCTCGTGAACGTTCTTCAACCCATGGTGATAGCGCAAGGTGCTGCCGGCAAGCGCGCCGGATTCTAGGCGGGCTTCACCATTCTTGACCTGCACTTTCATTTCGGCGAGTTCGTAAGGACCATCGGGCATCCATGAGGCCGGCATCGAATCAGTGATAAGCATCATTTGATTGATGGACTGATGTTTGAATGTTAGGGTGATCATTTCTGGACAGAGATGGATCGTATCGCAGATGGTTTCGATGCGCACGTCGTCATCTAACAAAGCCGCACCGACAAGGCCGATCTCGCGATGATGCAACGGCGTCATCTGATTGCAGTAGTGTGTGAGATGCGTCGCGCCAGCTTTCCGTGCGGCCAGAAACTGCGCGTAGGTGGCGGCGGTATGCGCCATGGAGGTGACGATGCCCATGGATTTCATTTCCTCGATGAATGCTAGCCCGCCTTCCGTTTCGGGAGCGAGGGAAACGATACCGATGGGCGAGATCGCGTGCAGTGCTCGAATCTCCTTGGCATCCGGTGGTCGGACGAACTCGGGATTCTGCGCGCCCACGCAGTTGCGATTGATGTAAGGGCCTTCGATGTGCAGGCGGGGCGCTTTGGCGAAGGTCGGGCTCGCCATGTAGGGGGCGGCCATTTCTACGATCTTGCGAAGGGCATCCTGGGCAATCGTGAGCGTGGTCGGCAGAAAAGTCGTCACGCCCTCGCGGATCTTCGCTTTGGCGATGGTGGTGAGCGCATCGGGTTCGCCATCGCAGACATCGCGGCCCATGGCGCCGTGGGTGTGGATATCGACAAATCCTGGCAGTGTCCGACGCCCCTCCGCATCGAGGAGGACCGGCAGGTCTGGTGGAGAATCCGCCGCTTCATGGATTGCGAAAATGCGTCCGTCGCGGATTTCGAGGCACGCATCAGAAACGTGTCGGCCCGGTGTGTGAAGATCGGCGTGTGTGATGAGCCCGTCCATGGGAGAACAATCGGTCTCGCTATGGCGGGACGTCAATAGCCGATTAGCCGAAGGAAATCGGCAACGCCGCTTGCAATCGAGGGGCGTAGACTATTTAAGAAAGGCATTGCGATGAATTTACTCGAATCGATCAAGCGGTTTTACGCGTCGTCCGTTGGGAAAAAGCTCTTGGTAGCGCTCTCCGGAGCGGCCCTTCTCCTCTTCCTCCTCGGCCATCTCGTGGGCAATCTCCTCGTCTACATGGGTCGGGAGGCGATCAATGACTATGCTGAATTTCTCCATCACTCTCTCCATGGAGCGGGCGTGTGGATCGCACGGTTCGGTTTGCTCGGAGCGGTCACGGTGCATGTGGTCGCCACGATTCATCTGGTGCAACAGAACCGCGCGGCGCGGGTGAATCGCTACGCCTTTGAATCGACGGTCAAAGCGTCACGGGCGTCTCGCACCATGATCATTTCTGGTGTGATCATTCTGAGTTTCATCATCTTTCACCTGCTCCACTTCACCATCCTACCTGGACCTGGGGATAAGGAATACTATGACGCGACGGCCGATCATATTCGCCCAGATGTCTATGGCTTGGTCGTGCGTGGCTTTAGCAATGTCTTCATCAGCCTCTTCTACATGGTGAGCATGGCGTTCCTATGCCTCCACCTCAGTCATGGCTTTGCGAGTGTCTTTCAAACCTTGGGTCTCCGCACAGAGAAATCTGCGACTCTCATTCAATGGGCGGGCTACGGCTACGCGGCCTTCATCTTCTTCGGCAACATTTCCATCCCTCTCGCGGTCCTGTTAGGATTCGTCAACCTTTAGCAGTCAGTTAGCCATGGTCAGTGATATCTCCAAAGACATGCCGGATTCCAAGATCCCTTCAGGGCCCATGGCCGAGAAGTGGACCAAGCACAAGATGGACTCCCGGCTGATCAATCCGAACAACAAGCGCAAGTACACCGTGCTTGTCGTGGGCAGTGGATTGGCTGGTGCTTCTGCTGCTGCCTCGCTTTCTGAGCTCGGCTACAAGGTCAAATGCTTCTGTTATCAAGACAGCCCTCGCCGCGCTCATAGCATCGCGGCGCAGGGAGGCATCAATGCGGCGAAGAACTATCAGAACGACGGGGATAGCGTTCATCGACTTTTTTATGACACGGTCAAAGGCGGCGACTTCAGATCACGCGAAGCCAATGTGCATCGCTTGGCGGAATGCAGCACACAGATCATTGATCAATGTGTCGCTCAAGGGGTCCCCTTTGCCCGTGAGTATGGCGGGTTGTTAGGAAATCGCTCCTTCGGTGGAGCACAAGTATCTCGGACGTTCTACGCACGTGGTCAGACGGGGCAGCAGCTCCTGATCGGTGCCTACTCCGCCTTGAGCAAGCAGATCGCAGCAGGCGGCGTAGAAATGTATGCACGCACCGAGATGTTAGACCTTGTCACCGTCGATGGTCACGCCAAGGGCATCGTGGTGCGAGACATGGTCACAGGACGTGTTCATTCTTTCGCTGGTGACGCGGTGCTTCTCTGCACTGGTGGTTACGGAAACGTCTTCTATCTTTCGACGAATGCCAGGGGTTGCAATGTCATGGCGGCTTTCCGTGCGCATAAGAAAGGCGCTTACTTCGCCAATCCGTGTTACACGCAGATTCATCCGACCTGCATTCCTGTCAGTGGGTCCTACCAGTCCAAACTGACATTGATGTCAGAGTCCCTGCGCAACGATGGGCGCGTCTGGGTTCCAAAGAAGGCAGGCGACAAACGCCGCCCGCGTGAGATCCCTGAAGCCGAGCGCGATTACTATTTGGAACGCAAGTACCCAAGCTTTGGAAACTTGGCTCCCCGAGACATCGCTTCCCGTGGTGCCAAGGAAGTCTGCGATGAAGGTCGTGGCGTGGGTGACACCGGGCTCGGCGTTTATCTCGACTTCGCTGCTGCGATCCAGCGCGACAGTGAGGACGCGGTGCGAGAGAAGTATGGCAACCTCTTCCAAATGTATGAGCAGATCACAGGAGAGAATGCCTATCAGACGCCCATGCGCATCTTCCCAGCCGTGCATTACACGATGGGTGGTCTCTGGGTGGACTACAATTTGATGAGTAACATCCCTGGCTTGCATGTGTTAGGAGAAGCCAATTTCTCTGATCATGGGGCCAATCGCCTCGGAGCCAGTGCGCTCATGCAAGGCCTCGCAGACGGTTACTTTGTCATTCCCTGCACCGTGGCCAACTACCTCGCGGGTGAAACGCCTGGGGCGATCACCACGGAGCACGATGCCTTCAAGAAGGCGGAGAGCGATGTGAGTGAGCGCATCAACAAGTTTCTCAGCATCAAAGGCAAACGCAGCGTGAGCAGCTTCCATCGCGAACTCGGCCTGCTCGTCTGGGACAAGTGCGGGATGGCGAGGACGAAAGAGGGCCTCACCGAAGCACTGAAACGCATTCCTGAACTTCGTGAAGAGTTCTGGGAGAATGTGAATGTGCCTGGCGAGAATAACAATGTGAACCAGGAACTGGAGAAAGCCGGACGCGTGGCCGATTTCCTAGAGTTTGCCGAGCTGCTTTGTCATGACGCACGCGATCGCGAGGAATCGTGTGGCGGCCATTTCCGATCGGAACATCAGACCGATGATGGCGAGGCGATGCGCAATGATAGCGACTATGCCTATGTCGCGGCCTGGGAGCATCAGGGCGTGGGTAAGGAACCCCTCTTACACAAAGAGAACTTGGAGTTCGATAACGTGAAACTTGCGGTTCGCAGCTACAAATAATTTATCATGGCTACTGAGAAACTGAATCTCACCCTCAAGGTCTGGCGGCAGGCGAAAGCCGATGCTGAAGGGCGTATCGAGACCTACGACGCGAAAGACATCCCGACGACGGCATCGTTTCTTGAGATGCTAGACATCGTCAATGAGGAGATCATCTCCGGCGGCGGCGGCGAGCCCATCGCCTTTGATCACGATTGTCGGGAAGGTATCTGTGGCACGTGTTCGCTCACCATCAATGGTCGCCCCCATGGTCCGGGGAAAGGCGTCACCACCTGTCAGCTGCACATGCGCAGCTTCAGCAATGGCGACACCATCTGGATCGAGCCTTTCCGTGCCGGTGCGTTTCCAGTGCTGAAAGATCTCATGGTCGATCGCTCGGCTTTCGAGAAGATCATCCAAGCGGGCGGTTTTATTTCCGTTAGAACGGGTTCTGCCGTGGATGCCAATTCGGTACCCATTTCAAAGCCGGTGGCTGACGCTGCCTTCGATGCGGCAGCGTGCATTGGCTGCGGTGCCTGCGTCGCGGCGTGTAAGAATGCTTCCGCCATGCTCTTCGTCGCCGCCAAGGTTGAGCATCTCGGCATGCTGCCACAAGGCAAAGCTGAGGCAGATCGTCGTGTGCTCGGCATGGTGCGTACCATGGACGAAGCAGGCTTCGGCAATTGCACCAATCAATACGAATGTGAGGCTGTTTGTCCGAAAGAGATCAGCGCCACATACATCACCAAGATGAACCGCGATTTCAGCAAGGCGAGCTTGAAAGAAGCTCTCGGTTCCGAAGGTTAAGTTGGCCTGATGACAGCGACTCGCGCCTTTCGGATCTCCGCCATCATGGCTTTTCTAGCCGTCACGCTGGGAGCCTTCGGCGCACACAGTCTGAAAGAGATCCTGACCCAACACGATCGGATGGGCACGTGGGAAACGGCGTCCTTCTATCATCTGACGCACGCCTTGGTCCTCTGCGCTCTCGCTAGTCGTCAGCCTTTTCGTCGCGGCGCCTGGTGGTGTTTCTTTCTGGGGATTCTCATCTTTTCTGGATCCCTCTACACCTTGAGTTTGACGAATATCACGGTGTTAGGAGCCATCACACCCCTAGGAGGTCTCGCCATGCTCATCGGATGGGCTTGGCTTGCGATTAAGGGCATCGAATCGTAGAAGAAGTGGTGACACTTCTGGGTGTTTACGATTGGCAAACGAGACCACGTAGAAGAAGTGGTGATACTTCTGGGGGATGGATGCTGGCCACGCCAAGAAGTGTGACTTCTGCTACCGACATACGTGTTGGCATGACTCAGAATTTAGTGGCTAACAAACGCAAGAAAACTTAGCTTGCGGGACATGGTCATTGCCCTGTTCCAGATCACGTCGTTTCTCAGCGCCTTCCTTCTCTTCGCCATTCAGCCGATCATGGCCAAGGCGTTGCTTCCGGCACTGGGCGGCAGCGCGGTGGTGTGGGGAACTTGCATGGTGAGCTTCCAGGCGTTGCTCTTTCTGGGGTACTTGGTGAGTCACGGGATTCTCAGCCGCTGGAGGATTCGCCACTATGTGTGGATCCATGTGGTCTTGCTCTTAGTGGCGGCGGCCATGATGGGAACCTTCGGTGTCGTGACGACGTCCTTCACCGGGCCGCCATGGGCGATGGTCCTTATCGCCGCGCTGGCTCATGTGGGCTTGCCATTCTTTCTCCTCTCATTCTCCACGCCGCTCTTGCAGCGTTGGATGTCCGAGATTCAGAGTGCGGCTCCTGTCGATCCCTACCGACTTTTCAGCACGTCGAATGCCGGCTCGTTGATGGCGTTGCTGGCCTACCCGTTTCTGATCGAGCCGCGATGGGCTCTTTCCCATCAAACGTCGCTGTGGCGGATCGGTGTTGGTCTCATGGTTATTCTGATAGTAGCGCTTCGAATCATCAGCCGGTGGCATACAGAACCCATTGTTTCAGGGGCCAAAGGGGTTCGGTTCTCCGGATTCATACGAGTCTTCGCTTTGAGTGCCAGCGGCACCGCCCTCCTGCTCGCCGTGACGAATGCCATAACCTTTGACATCTCTTCCGCTCCGCTTCTTTGGGTTCTTCCTCTAGCGCTTTACTTGGCGTCATTCATTGTCGTCTTCAAACGGCATCCCTGGATCAGCCAACGCCTCGCGGAACGCGGCAAGCCTTGGTGGGTCGCCCTGGGACTGACATTTTTCCTCATGGGGCGCTACCACGTCGGGATCGATGGCCCAGCCACTGTGATCTGTCATTTGGTCGTGTTAGGATTCGGATGCTGGTTGGCACATGCGCGCATGGCCCAGCTCAAGCCAAGTGATGAACGGGCCCTCACAGGCTACTATGTCGCCATGTCTGCTGGCGGGTTGTTCGGTTCGGTCGTGGTCAGTTGGATCGTTCCCGTCCTCGCCAATTCCTTTGTCGAATACCCACTGGCGATCGCCGCGCTGCTTGCGGCCCTGCATTTCCAACGGGTCCAAGCGAGCGAAGCGATCTCGTGTGGTGTCGGCGCCCTGATCTCGGCAGGGATCATGGTGGTCTTTGTCCTCGCCATTCGCTCATTGGAAAGCCCGATCCTTGGATTCGCTGGCGTGGCAGGCATTCTCATGATCCTCAGCCTGGCTCGGAGGGACACGCCCTGGCTCGTCGGCATCGCCCTCGCGGTGTGGCTTTCATCAGGTGCGACCAAGGACATTCTATGGAAGGCGGGCAAGTCTGAACACTATCGAAATCACTACGGCATCTACGAAGTCTCAGAAAGCGCTCACCGCCGCAGCCTCACCCATGGCACGACCAATCACGGCATTCAGAACGTCTCGCCTCTGGATCCATCCGTGCCACTGTCCTACTATCATCGAGGTGGCCCGGCTGGGCGTTTGCTGGAGGCACTGGAGCCGCGTAAGCGTCACTTTGGGATGATTGGGCTCGGAGCGGGGGCTCTTGTCGCATACACGCAAGCAGGAGATGTCTTCGAAGTGTATGAACTGGATCCTCTCAATATTCAGCTGGCCGCGACAAAGTTCACCTATTTGTCAGATCAGGAGGCGATTGGCGTGGATGTCAGAGTGCACGAAGGCGATGGTCGCCTGCTCCTGAAAGACGTTTCTGCTAGATTCGATGTGCTGATTCTCGATGCTTTCAGCAGTGGCTCTATTCCCATGCATTTGTTAACGACCGAAGCCTTGGAAACGTATTTGCGCGCGGTGAAGCCGGATGGGTTCGTGCTCATGCACATCTCGAATCGTGCGCTTCATCTGCGACCTTTGATCGCAAGCACGATGCTCTCTTTGGATGGGATTGCTTATTTCAAAGACAGCGACTCCCCGGAAGACATCGCACTCAAGTCCAGCGACTGGGCTCTCCTCGCACCTTCAGCGAACGGTGCACGCACACTAGCAGACGAGCATGGATGGTTTCCATGGGAAGGAATCGAAGTATTGCCACGCCCGTGGACGGATGAGAAGAGCGATCTGCTTTCGGTTTGGCGCTGAAGGCTTGTCTTTGCGTGTTGGTGAACACGGCCCTGCCGTGCTCCGTGGTGCGGGGTGGATTGCCTCATGTGCACGGCTTTGATACCAAACGGATCTTCGTGCATTTCAAGTCGGCCGGGATGACCTGGCCTGGAAGCAAGGCATTTGGAAACGAGAACAGCCGAAAAGCTGATCGATGTCGAGATCATGGATTCTCAAGGGGCTGTCATGGTGCCAGCGAACTACACCGCCGCTTGGTCAGTCGTTTCTGACGCTAACATGAACGTTATATTTGACGATCCAAGCAGTGCGAGTAATAGATCCGACTTCGTGACATTGCCAGCAGAAATCCAAGAGATCATTCAGCAATCCGACTATGTGCATACCGATGATACGGGATGGAGGACCGGCGGAAAGCAAAGTCACCTCATGGGATTTGGAAGCTTGGTAGACCAAGCTGTCTATTATCAGATCAGAGACAGGCATCGAGCGCGAGAAGTCGCAGAAGTCATCAGCGAGATCTTCAAAGGCGTACTCAACACGGACCGATTCAAGAGTTACGATGCCGCGATGTTCGCATTGGTCACCATGCAGAAATGCCTTAGCCGCCTGCTGAAGAACCTCTCCACCGTCTTGGAAAAGAGGCTCTCCGTCAGATTGGCTGGGCCTGAATCAGCGAATCCCGAAGAAATCAGGATCAGTCAGAGTCCTCTTCGTTACTGATGATCAAGGGGTTGTGGGCTCCGACTCGGCACAGCATCTCTCCGAAAACCATCGTCCAGACCTGCACCAAAGTTGAGGCAGCGGTTTCGCTAGACTGAGATTCGGTAGTGAAACCGCAAGGCCGCTTTTTTTCGAGCCTGCAACTGCCTACTGGCCCCTGTCACCCTCCAGAAGTAGGCGAAACCATCCAGCCAACCTGACGGAGGGCCGGAAAAGAAACGTGGACGCGAGCGCTGTTTCTGTGAGGGGTTGCAAGAGCTGCTGAGAGAGGGACTGCAATTATGGCACGACTGTCGTGATGAAAAACTGACATCGAAAGCCTATGAGAAGGCTGGTCTGGAGTTGATGGCAAAACTGGAACACTACCTGCGTCCCAGGGAATTGAAGGATGCTGACAATCAACGGATGCTCAATGAGATCGGCTGGCACTTTGATCGCGGGAGTGTGACGACGTTTCTAGAGGATGAGAAAGTAGAGCCGACGAACAACTTCGCGGAGAGGTTTCTAAGAGCAGCAGTGATCGCGCGCAAAGTGTCGCAATGCTCCAAGACAGAGCGAGGAGCAAACGCCTACGCAGCCTTCAAAAGCGTGCTGGAAACATTGGCGCTGCGCAAAGTGCCCTCGATGTTCGCCGCTCTGGCTGACCTGATTATCACGCCGTCGCCGACTTTGGTGAAGCAATAGATTCAACGCTCTGTTGTTAGGTGCGCTAATCAAGTAACTGAGATCTATCAGCTCGCCTGTTAATTGTTTGAACTTCCTGTATTCAGCATTCTCGGCACGCAGTTCCTTTAGATGTTCGGGCCAGACATGCTCAGTGCGACTCCTCATCTTGTGCGTGTAACACACATCCGCGCCTCTGCCTGCTTCATTTGTGCGCTAGGAGTATGAATCCGCCAATTTCTAACAAAGGATTTATTATGGAAACCAGCCAAATCGGTGGTGAGGTTCGTCCTGGTAGACCATCCTGTGAGGGGAATCATTCTTCTCACTACCGATCTCACATTGAGCGCTGAAGAAATCATCCTGCTCTACAGTCTGCGTTTCAAGATCGAACTGACATTCAAACAGGCGGTGCATTCCGTCGGATCCTTTGGTTACCATTTCTGGATGGCGGAGATGAAGCCTATCAAACGGAGAAACGGGAATCAGTATCTTGATCGAACCTCGGGGATGTATCGCAATCAGGTCTAGCGAAAGATGCGAGCCTATCATGTGTTCGTGCAAACGGAAATGGATCGCTCAGGGAATGCTCCAATACCTCTCCATGACGCGCGACGAACTTGTATGGCAACACTTTGGCTCTTGGATACGGACGATCCGCCCCGATGTCCTGCCCTCCGAAATGGTGGTGTCGGAAGCACTAAGAATACGCTCTCTGAATTTCTGCATCGTAGGGTTATCGCGGCTCCATTCAGAAAATTCATTCTCGACAGAATAGACTTCAAGCGGGCCGATGGAAAGCGCTTCGCCGCTTGAATCCCCGAGATAGAACTACGCTCCCACCAGTTAGCTAAAACGCCGGAATTTATCCCCGGAATGTGAGTAATTAGATGCTGCTATTCAAGCCTCTCTGGTATTGGGACAGGCCCTAACTAAACGCCAGGCTTGTTGCCGAAGCCGACGGGTCGTGCTAATTAGTTTAGCATCGGCGACGGATAACGAGGAGACCGGTGCCGAGGAGTGTTAGGAGGTTTGAGGACGGCTCGGGAATGGCGAAGACGGAAAGGTTGTCTACGACAGGCGTGCCATCGCCACCGATCGTTTCGGAGGAAATTCTCAGCTCATGAATAGCTAAATTGTTATCAAAAAGAACATACATTGAAGGATTCTTGCAAGAGCAATTTCAACCAATGACCCATTCAGCCCACCAGGTCGAAGTCGTAGATGGGGTTATTCTTCAGCAGCTGCAGATGCAGACAATGAAACCGCAAACTTATCGGATGCGAGATAACTTTGCGGTTTCCTCGTCGGAGTGGGATTTCGGTGCGGCCCTCGATCGTCCATGAATCATTTCTTAGGGATCACAGCTTTCGATTTGCGGTCGCCACCTTCGAAGTATCCAAGTGCAATGCCACTATCAGGAACGCCAATTTGCCAGACAGCACCGGGGCGAGTCTTCTGGCGCTTGGATTCTCCAGCAGGAATGCCGCCGTAGGAGATGGGCTTGCCGTCGCGATCGATCCAGAACAGCTCCACTGCGGTCGTCCTGCGATTGATGAACACAACATCGAACGGTCGTCCATCGGGTTTGGAGGAGGGAGCCGGGTTGCCGTTTAACGTTTAACGTTTAACATGTGAGAGCCGGGAGCGATTCCACTTTGGGCTCTACAAATTTCGAAAACGCCTTTGGCGCAAGCGCCCGCAACTCTTTGAGCTTGGCGGCGTGTGCTGTCTTGCTTGCGAGATTCGTCCACTCGTAAGGGTCGCTGGCAATGTCGTGAAGTTCCTCACATCCGTCGTGATAACGGATGTAGCGCCACCCCTCTGCGCTGAGTCGAAAAGTGCCGGGGCGCCCGGCGAAGGTCACGGAAACATGCGGTCACGAGGACTTTGGATTCTTCAGCAAGGGCACTAGGCTAGGCTCATCGTTATCGTTCTTCGCGGGCAGACCACAGAGTTCGGTCAGCGTGGGAAAGAGACTGAGCAAATTAACAGGGCGCGAGCAAAGCCCACTTGGAGTGGTCCCTTCTGGCAAGCCGGGAACGCCCTTGGGAACGCGAATGATCAATGGCACCTTCGTGGCGGCGCGCCAAGCGGTGAACTTCTGCCAGTGTTGCTTCTCACCAAGATGCCAACCATGATCGCTCCACATCACGACGATGGTGTTGTCTTTGTGAGGACTGGTCTCAAGGGCGTCGATGACGCGTCCTAACATCGCGTCGGCGTAAGCGATGGACGCCAGGTAAGCTTGCACCCCGCGCCGCCATTGACCGTGTTTGCGAATGTGCGCGAAGTAACGATTCGGCCCGGCCTTCTTTCCTGCAGCAGGCAAGTCTTCGAGATCGTCTTCCTTGTAGCCGGGAGGCAGTTGCACGTCCTCTAGCGGAAACAGATCGAAGTATTTCTTTGGAACGAACCTGGGTTCGTGGGGCCGATAGATGCCGCAAGCCAGGAAGAAGGGTTTGTCGTGCTTCTTCCTCAATTTCCCGCTCACCCAGTCAGCGACCTTGGCATCGCCCCCAAATGCATCGTCGGTGACATCGAATGCCTGCCAGTCCGTTTCAATATATTGCTAGGGTCCTCCGCTCGGAATGGACTTAGGACGTTTTCCCCACGGCATGTGTGGTGGGAGGGGATCTTCCGTTTCTTTGGCCGGGTAGTAATCGTCCCATGATTGAGCATCGATGAAGTAGTGGAGAATCTTGCCCGAGCCTCCTGACCAATAGCCGTGATTGGCAAAGTGCCTGGGAAGCAGCTCGGCGTCTGGGAGAATCTCGCGCATCTTCTGGCCGTTCTCATAAAGGCCGCAACGATGCGGCGATCGTCCTGTCATGATGGCGGAGCGCGAAGGATTTCACGCTGGCGCAGGGCAGTGTGCGTTGTCGAAAAGCACGCCCGATGCCGCCAGGCGATCAAGGTTGGGGGGCTTTGCTTGAGGATGGCCGCCGAGACAGCCGACCCAATCGTTGAGATCATCGAGCGAGATGAACAGCACATTGGGTGCCTCGGCTGCCATTGCGGAGCCAAGGCTAAGAAGGGCTGCGGCAAAGGGGCGTGAGAGAGATTTCATGGTGCGTTGGTTGGCAACTTGGGATGGAGTCGGGCAAGTTTTCATGCCTATGCACTATGAGGAAACCAGTGTCCTGACACATCCCAAAGTGGACCCACATTCCAGGCAGCCAAGTTACAAGGCCTGCGTCGTGGCGATGAGCCATTCTAGTGGGACAGAGGAGAGAATCGCCAAATACTACCGTTCTCGAACGAGCACCACCGCCCGCGCATCTACATTCATCACCGTCGGACCAGATTCTTCCAGATCAACCATCGGTTTCGGCCAATGGCAGTGGCCATTCACGACCAGTGCGGGCCGTTCTTCCTCAGAATGCTCCACGAGTAGTTCCCGAATGAAGCCGCTTCCCCGCAGACGATCCGCAGGATGGGCCGGTCCTTCATGTAGAAGCAGAACGTTAGGTTTCTCACTGACGGTCAAACGAAACATTTCCTCGAAGGCCGCTTCGTCATGACGCCAGGGTTTCCGATTCGGGGTGCCGAAGATCCCGCTGATCCCACCCACACGCAGGTCATCGATCTCCACAAGGTCACCATCCAATGGATAGACATTGGCATGATTTCGAAACACGTTTCCAAACGAATCCTTCCCGGCAAAGAGGTCGTGATTCCCCGCCCCGCCCGCTACCCAGCGAAAGCGCTCAGCAAAGCTGCTCCACATATCTTCCATATCGCCCGTCGTCCCGCGACGCGCAAGATCGGGATTCGTGTAGAAGTCTCCTGCCAGAAGCACACCCTTCCGCTCGGCCGCAGGAAGAAGCCCTCACCTCGCAAGAGCATGCAACTCACGGCTCACCACATGCCCGATTAGACACCGCTCTTCTACGGGCACATCCTCACGATCGCACGATTGGAGATGGCCCACCATTACCAAGGCATCCAGACCAGGCGGAAGCATGGGCCAGTGTCCTTTCAGGATCGGGATATGCACACGTTCCGTGCCTCGACTGCCTGCCATCACGTTGATCGCAGGCACCTGAGCCACGGGTTTATCTAACATTTCAATAGTCGTTCTTTGATATAGGAACGGATCCTCCACGCGAGTGACCGAGTGGTCCGAGCATGCTGATTCGCATGGGAGCGCTTCAGCAGCGGCTTCGAGCGGGAAAGGATCTCGAAGTTGGGTTGGTCAAATCGACCTAACCGTGTTGCTGGGATCTTGCCACGGAATCGCCATGTGTCAACCGACGATGCCCGCTTGCTCGACATAGCTTTTGACCTTCGTCGCCTCGTCGTTTATGGCCAAACCATGTCTGATAGTCCGACCATTCTCTATACCCACACCGACGAAGCCCCAGCCCTCGCCACGCGCTCCTTTCTGCCTGTCATTCAGGCCTTCACCAAGTCCTCAGGCATCGCCGTCGAGACGCGGGACATCTCTCTGGCTGGTCGCATCATCGCTAGTTTCTCTGACCAACTCCCCGCCGACAAGCAAGGCCCCGATCACCTCGCGGAACTTGGCAGCCTCGCCAAGACGCCTGCAGCCAATATCATCAAGCTGCCCAATATCAGCGCCTCCGTGCCGCAGCTCAAGGCGGTTATCGCCGAACTCCAAACTCAAGGCTACGACCTTCCAGACTATCCTGAAGAACCCGCCGATGACGCCCAGCGCGATGCCAAAGCCCGTTATGACAAAGTGAAAGGCAGTGCGGTGAATCCCGTCCTCCGCGAAGGCAATTCTGACCGACGCGCACCCAAAGCAGTCAAAGAATACGCCAAGAATCACCCACACTCCATGGGAGCCTGGTCCGCCGATTCCAAGACAGACGTCGCCTCCATGGACGCCGATGATTTCCGCTCCAACGAGCAATCCGTGACCATCGACGCTGGTGGCGAATTCAAGATCGAGTTCGTCGATGCCGCAGGCGTGACCATCGAGCTGAAAGGGGCCGCCCCTTTGTTAGAAAGCGAGATCATCGACTCCACCGTCATGCGCAAGGCCTCCTTGCTCGACTTCCTCGGCAAACAAGTCGCCCGCTCCAAAGAAGACGGCATCCTTTTCTCCCTGCACATGAAGGCCACAATGATGAAGGTCAGCGACCCCATCATCTTCGGTCACGCTGTCAATGTCTATTTCAAGTCTCTGCTAGAGAAACACGCCGCGCTGCTCGATGAGCTTAGCGTCGACTTCAAGAACGGTTTCGGCGATCTCACCGCCAAGATTGCCGATCTCCCTGCAGACAAGAAGGCAGAGATCGAAGCCGACATCCAAGCCTGTTACGAAGCTGGCCCCAATCTCGCCATGGTCAACTCTGACAAAGGCATTACAGGACTCCACGTCCCTAGCGATATCATCATCGACGCCTCCATGCCCGCCATGATCCGCATGTCCGGTCAGATGTGGGACAAGAACGGCGACGCCGCAGACACCCTCGCCGTCATCCCAGACAACTGCTACGCACCCGTCTACAAGACCACGATCGACTTCTGCAAAGAGCACGGCGCCTTCGACCCCACCACCATGGGAACCGTGCCTAACGTTGGCCTCATGGCCCAGAAAGCCGAAGAGTATGGCTCACACGACAAGACCTTCGAAGCGCCTGGCAATGGCACCATCCGCGTTGTCGATGCCACGGGCAACGTCCTCATGGAACACCCCGTCGCCGAAGGCGACATCTGGCGCGCCTGCCAAGTCAAAGACGCCCCCGTTCGCGATTGGGTGAAACTCGCCGTCTCCCGTGCTCGTGCCACTGGGTCCCCCGCCGTCTTCTGGTTGGACAGCGATCGTGCCCACGACGCCCAGCTCATTAAGAAGGTGAACACCTACCTGGCCGATCACGACACCACCGGGCTCGACATCTCTATCAAAACACCCGCCGAAGCCACCAAGTATACCTTGGAACGCCTTAAGGCAGGCCAAGAGACCATCTCGGTCACCGGCAATGTCCTGCGCGATTACCTAACAGACCTCTTTCCCATCCTTGAAGTCGGCACCAGCGCCAAGATGCTCTCCATCGTGCCTCTCATGAATGGCGGCGGCCTCTTCGAAACCGGCGCCGGCGGCTCCGCGCCCAAGCACGTTCAGCAGTTCGAGAAAGAGAATCACCTCCGTTGGGACTCGCTTGGTGAATTCCTCGCCCTAGCGGTTTCTCTGGAGCACCTCAGCGAAACCGAGAGCAACGCCAAAGCCAAGACTCTCTCCGTCACCCTCGACGAAGCCACCACCAAGTACCTCCTCGATAACAAGTCTCCCTCACGCAAATGCGGCGAACTCGACAACCGAGGCAGCCACTTCTACGTTGCCCTCTATTGGGCCCAAGCCCTCGCCGCCCAAGAAGGCGACGCCAGCCTCAAAGCCGAGTTCACCCCCATCGCCGAAGCCCTCGCTGCGAGCGAAGCCAAGATCGTCGAAGAACTCAACAGCGTCCAAGGCCAGCCTATGGACATTGGCGGCTACTACCAGCCCAACGAGGTCAAAGCCACCGCAGCCATGCGCCCTAGCACCACCTTCAATGGCATCGTCGACGGAGTCTAGCCATTCCAGTATAGCCTAAGAGGTCCTCTTGGCGCTAGCGTTCTCTTGCGTTAGCCTAGGAAGCAGGATTGGAGGAAGCCCTTCTGGAGTGCATTTACCTGGAAGCGCTTTGGATCGAAAGCCAGAGAGATGACCAACACATAACGACTAGTCAGTCGGTGATAGCTCACAGTCGACTGCTCCTCCTTAAAATAAAACTGAACGCGGCATTGGAATGCCACTGTACGCTGCAAATCGAGGCGCTTGAGAATGCCCGGCCACGGCTCGGAAAGGAACTTGCGTGTCGTCATGGACTTTCTTGGAGAGTATCGCTCCCCTTTGACTTCGGTGCACTCGAGAGACTCTGCGTTGTCGTCGGGCTTTAGGGCACGCGGAAAAATAGAATCACATTTTCAAACAGGAGTGCTGGAGTAGTTCCATTTAGGAAGAACATCTGAAGGCTTGAATTCCTTCTCGGAAACCTTGATTCCCGTTTCATAGAGCTTGGTGATGAGCTTTGCCCGTACGCGCAGCCCGGTCTTGGTCTTTGTCGTGCGGATGTGATTCAGTATCGTTTCGTAGTTTCGCAATGGACAACCAGCCTAGTTCTTGCTGATCTCACAAAGTAGTCGATGCTCAATTGGATTGTAATTGGATGCTCCCCGTGGATAATGACTGACAGTGACACTCAAGCCGCATCGATCGCAAAGCACTCGCTCCAACTGAGCTTTCCACAATCGTAACCGTGCGCCGTTGCTCCCTCCACAGTCAGCGAGGATGAGCAACTGGGGACGTACGTTCTGATAGTATTCGCGACCTAGTTCCAGCCACCAACATCTGATGTTGTCGACTGCGAATTGCGCAGTGTCATGGCTCGTCCCTACAAAAACCGACCCGTGATTTCTTTG
>JBLHHN010000095.1:0-17838 GCA_047616785.1 Verrucomicrobiales bacterium | reverse complement strand
GCCATGAGTGGTTTCTTCAGAATACTGCCAGGCTGCCCTGGGCGCACCGCTTCACCGTTATACTCGAGCCTACGCAGAACAGGACGAGGCATCGTCTCTCTCGATCCTAACTGATCTGGATTGATCTCATTGAATCCGTTAGGCCCACCAAAGTAGAGCATGCCATCATCACCTTTCCAAGCAGCACCTGCATGAAAGCGTGTGCTTTGCAGACCATCTCCCACATCGAAGTTCTCGAAAGTCTTTGCGGCCTCTTGAAACCTCGCCAGTCCATTGCCAGTCGCAAGCCACCAGTCACCTGAACTTTCCTCCTTGAGTAAAGCATAGACATCATTGCTAGGGATAGATGTTTGATCTTTCCGATAGAATGCCTCAAGCTCTAAAGAATCAGACAACACCAGCAGCCCTCGGCCACGAGTACCAATCCAGACACGCCCTTCAGCGTCATTTTCCAAGCAAAGAATATGAGCACTCTTGATGATCTCGGCGGCACTTTGAGGAAGTTCCACCCATTCGTTTCCACCTGGCTGAAGCACACTCAGACCGTTCATTGCCCCGATCCATTTCCGTCCCTGGCTATCTTCGAGAAACGCACTCACCGTCCTCGGCATACCGTCCATCTCAGGAAGGCGTTTGAATCGACGTCCATCCCATTTGCACACGCCTTCCCCCGCTGTTCCCACCCACAAGGAGCCATCACGAGCCTCCATCAGCGCTGTCACTGTATCATGAATTAGGCTATCGCTATCATTGTCATCGTGCCGGAAAACAGTAACCGTTTCGGATAAAGGATCATAACGATTGAGGCCATTCCCAAGTGTCCCTGCCCAGATCGCCCCATCACGGGTCTGTGTCAGAATCGTGAAATGAACACTTGAGAAAGCAGCCGTCTCACTAGGACTCCTCCACTCTTGGCTCTTCGGGTCGTATGAACACAATCCGCTAGACGTCGCCACCCAAAGCTTGCCTTGCTGATCTGCTAGACCGGATTGGATCGAGTCGCCGACCAACCCTCCCAATGACTTTCTAAAATGCGTGAACCGATTTCGATCGAGGCTCAGACGACAAATTGAACCTTGATCACTTCCTAACCAAAGCACTCCAAGGTGCTCAAATAAGAAGATGATCTGACCACCGATCAGGCTGTGGTCACCTCCAGTCTCATGAGCATGATTGATGAAACGATGACGATCACTTAGATAGGCGCTCACCCCCCGGTCCGTCCCGATCCACAGCTGGTTCCTCGAATCCAAAAGAATTGAACGCACGTCATCACTCTGCAGAGATTCCAAACGATCATTCAAATGCAGGTGTTGCTTCTGTTGCAGACCATCCGAGCCTAGCTCAAATAGCCCCTTTCCGCGTGTGCCTGCCCACACTGTGGCTTCGGACCCCGTGCGAAGTACGGCCAAAGCCGAAATCTCAGCACCCATACGCGTGCAAGGTTCTACCTCTACCGCTCCCTCTTGCGCCAGATAGATCTCTCCATCCAAACAACCGAACCAGAGAGTGTCTGTCAGGCTATCCTCGGCCATGGCGGTCACCGTCACGTCAGCCAAATGCACTTTGAAACTGTTGCTGGTCCGATCGAATCGTTGAAGGCCCTCAAAACTTCCGATCCATATCCGATTATTTGAATCAGCATGAATGCAGGTGATCGCGCCACCCACCAATGTCCCTCCATCAGCCCGGCCTGTGTAGCGCTGCTTCACGCCCTTGGCAGGGTCGACTCGATACAACCCATCCGTAGCCGTCCCCACCCAGAGCTCACCGTACAAGGTTGCCAACGCAGTGATCCGACTTCCAGCCAGTTCAGGGAACAAGTCGGCTCTCAACTCGTAGCCATCGAACATGAGGAGACCTGCATCGGTTCCGAACCAAAGCACTGCTTGGTCATCCCTGCCGATCGCAGACACCTGCACCCCTTGCATGACAGCCTGATCTTCAAGCCCTTCGAAACGAACGAAACCTTCCACAGCAAGAGCCGAGGAAAGGCAGAGGAACCAGAGGCTTCCCCATATCAATGCTGACAGGAATCTATGCAACGCGTTATATATACCATAAAAATCATATCACGCATATCCAAAATGGTCAATTTTGCATTTCAGCGCGCGAAATGGATTGAATTAGACATATAAAACATAATTACAGTAATCCGAAGACTTCTAGTTCTTTACTTTCACCACATGGGGATCAATCAACGTCATTGGATGGATCGATTGGCGCGTGCATTCGGCTTGATCGAGATGCTCGAGGTCATCGGTGTACTCGCGGCAATCACGATCCCCTACTTTGGGAAGCTGCAAGCGGGTGTAGAACGAGAGAAGGACCGCATGAATGCGCAGAACATCGCGGCTCTCTCGGGAGCAATCAGTGCCCTAGGAATCGCTCATGTCTTGCCGGACTCCCTGGGGGCGTCGAAGCCACCATCAGGCTGCTTCGTGAAGGCGTGACCGTCCCCGATGGTCCAGCCGCCGGAGAGATCAACGCCCTTCCTGGCCTCGCAGACAAGGAGATCGTAGGCGCGGCCGCTTTCCTTCGTCTCACCTATCTTCCGAACAAGATCATCCTGCAGTTCTTGGAAGACGGCAATCCGTAAAGCTCTTGGATTTCTCGACGAGTCATCGTAACCTCCACCATGACTCGTTTCAAAGTAGGGCCTGTCGCGCTCATTGCCACCGCGCTGGTTTTCGTAGCCATTCCAGTTACCGCCCCTGCACAAGACGCTGCGGCCACCAAGGCGACATTTGATTCGGTGAACAAGCACCTTGACCTTGGAGGTCAGGTCTACGGCTTCCTGAATATTCAAGGCGACTTTACCTCACTCACAGCGAAAGCACAGGAACTCTATCAGCAGATTCATGAGATGAGTGGAGGTGAAATCCCGCTCCCGCCGAATTTCGATGTGGCCGCCCTTCTCAATCAGTTCGGCTTCGACAACCTTGATGCTGTTGGGTTGAGCTCGATCAAATTTGAAAAAGGGTTTCGCAATCGAGTCTTTGCTGCGGTCGATGGCGAGCGCAAAGGACTGCTTCGACTCACCGGCGGGGATCCCGTTCCATTTCAAATCGGCAACTTTGCTCCAGCCACATCGATCGTGGCCATGGAGTGGCACCTTAATTTCGCTGCCATCAAAGACTTGATCACCGGAATCGGAGCGCAGCTTGAAAAATCGATCGGCACGGACCCACTCAGCGGTGCGTTGCAACAGCCCATTCCCGGTACCGAGCTGAACGTCGAGCAACTGCTCGACTTACTGAAAGGGCAGTTCATGGTCTACGTCACCCTTGATGAAGCCAAGAATCTGACACTTCCTGACAATGATCTGAACCTTGAGATTCCTGGCATTGATGTCGTGCTCTCGCACAACAACGGGCGAGCCATCTACGGCCATTTAAAAAGCTTCATTTCCTCCAATGCCCCTCCCGAAGCATTCACTGAGGAGACGAAAGATGGAGTTTCCCGCCTGACTATCAACATTCCGGAAGATGAAAATCTTGGATTCTATACGCCTTTTTTCCAGATGGAAGAAGGGTCCGATCGTCTCTTGATCGGATCCCGCATCGAGGCACTGAAGACACTCACTGGTGGAGAACGACTCTCCAAGAATGCGGAGTTTCACTATGTGGCATCACTCCTCCCTCAAGAAGGCACGGCATACAGTTACACCTCCAAACGGCTTTACGAATTCATCGGCAAATTCGTAAAAGCAGCCTCCCAAGGCGACCAGAAACTAGCCACAGTCCAGAACGAGTTCGTCCAGATGTTCTGCGGCGAACCCCAAGCCATGGCGGGCATGGTCGCCAATTTGAAAGACGGGATTTATTCAGAGAGTGTCGCGCCTATGTCTTACAAATTATCACTCGCTTATGTCGCCATCGTTCCAGTGGCATTCATGGCCGCCGTCGCGACACCGATCATCGGCAAGGCACGCATGAAAGCCCGCGACGTGCAGCGGGCCAAGGCTGGCGATGATGCTGCTGACCCATTTCAATAATCTTTCCCTCACAGCATGAGTGCTAACAAAGTCCTGATCGTCACTGACGACGCCGGTGAATCCTTTGAGATTCTTTACGCCCAACATCGCTTCCGCGAGGCTGGCTATGAACCTGTCATTGCCGCCACCAAGAAGAAGCTGCTCAATGGCGTCATCCACGATTTCGATCCTAACTGGAACACCTACATTGAGAAGCCTGGCTACTTGATTCAAAGTGAGATCACGTTCTCCGAGGTCGACCCCTCAGATTACATGGGCATGGTCCTCATCGGCGGACGCGCTCCAGAGTTTCTTCGGCACGACGACACGTTGATTGACCTGGTGAAGACGTTTGCCGCTCAGGACAAATGGCTCTTCTCCATCTGTCACGGCATTCAGATCCTCGTCGCCGCCGACTTGATCCGCGGCCGCAAAGTGACGTCCTACTGCAATGTCAGATTGGAAGTCGCCCTGGGTGGTGCCGAATGGATCGACAAGCAAAGCGTCGTCGACGGAAAGATCATCTCCGCACAGACCTGGGAGAGCCATGCCGACTTCTATCGAGACATCTTCGAACAGTTAGGCTAAACCAATCGATTGCCCGCAGCTCCACCGCTGAGGAAGGCCTGGATATTCTCCGCCACTCGCTGAATAAGGCCTTGCCGCGAGGAACGCGAACTCCACGCCGTGTGGGGGGTGATGAGCAGTTGTGGCAAGTCAGCAGAGATCAATGGATGATCCGCAGGTGGCGGCTCTTTGGACAAGACATCCAGCCCAGCACCTCCCAAATGCCCAGACTGCAAACTCGCTAACAAAGCCCTTTCATCGATCAATTCACCGCGCCCTGTGTTGATGAGAAAAGCCCCAGGCTTCATCTTCTGAAGGGCCGCCTCGTTGATCAAGCTACGCGTGTCCTCAGTCAGAGGACAGTGCAGGCTGATCGTATCGCTGGTTTCTAACAGTTCCTCGATCGTGCGACGCGGCCACTCTGGATGCACGGCCTGCGCACTACCGGGACGGCCATAGCACTGCACCGTCATTCCCAACGCTTCAGCGATCTCGCCGACCCTCCCGCCGATATTCCCCACGCCGACCAATCCAAGAGTGGATCCATGCAAAGACGTCACTGGATAATCCAACCGCGTGAAGATAGGTGAGTCAGCCCAGGCTTGCGGCTCGTTTCCATAGCGATGCATCTTCGTCGCTAAGTTCAACAGCATCGCGATGGTGTGCTGGGCTACACTTTCGGTAGAGTAGCCACTGACATTGCACACTTGAACGCCAGCCGCTTTCGCGGCTTCGAGATCAACATTGTTCGTCCCTGTCGCCGCCACAGCGATCAGTCGTAGTTTCGCAGCATTATCAATGAGATTACCATCCAGAAGGACTTTGTTAGATATCACCACTTCGGCATCCGCAATACGTTCAGCGGTTTCGCTCGGGTTCGTTATTGGGTATTGCACCCATTCACCCAGTGCCATGACCGCAGAAAGATCCACGTCATTCGCAGATGTCACGGTGCTCGCATCAAGAAAGACGATCTTCATGGGTATCATATGGTCATCCTTCGTTAGTTGCCCTTCTCGCGAAAGACAGCCTCAATGTCATCTCGGATGATCTCTTCAAGATCAAGTAAAGTATCATGATAAGACTGCTCGGCTTTCAACCGATCACGAGAACGACCCAATCCTCTGGTCCTGCGTTGATGCAACACTTCCGCCTGCATCTGCGGCATCGCTGTAAACTCCGCTTCGATCTTCTGAAGATCGCTGATAATCTCGCTTGTCTCACGATCAAAGCGGCTCAGGCCTTCACGTGTCTCGCGGATGTTGGCCACCGCACTTTCAATCCGCCGCTCGATCTGTTTCCGGTACCGATCCGCTTGCTTCTGATAGCTTCGAATCTGTTCTTGATAGATTTCACCTTCTTTGCTGAAGAGCGTGAAGATCGGCATATCAATGGCTAGCCTAACCGACCACGTATCATTAATCGCGAGATGGTCGCTAAAGGTCCGATCGCGCCCAGCTTCCAAGAAAGAAACCCACGGGATACGCTGGGCTTTGAACTCTTTCAAATCACCTCTTGCAAGGTCTTCCAGGCGTTTCAAGTCGCCTAGTTTCAAGTTGTTAATAAAGGCCATCTCAGTGAGAGCCCCCACCGTATCATCACGGAAGCCTACAATGGGCCGGTTAGGAACTCCACTCACCGAAATGCGTCTAGCATCACCCAAACCCACGAGGGATGCGAGTTGCGCCCGAACTTTCTGAAACTGGATCTCAGCAGAACTTGTGAGCCCCCGCTTGTTCTCGGCAGACAAGCGCTGTTTGTCCATCGATGTTCTATACCTATCCCCAGGGTTCGCTTTAAAATCTTCCAGCAGGCGCTGATACTCTTCCTTCTCTAGCCGGATGAGCCCCTTCCCTTGGCTGATATTCTCTTGCAAGAATTGAAGCTCTTGATAGAGCCTCCGCGTTTCATTGATCAACTCGCGCCCGACTTGTTTGAGATAGAACTCAGCGTAAGAAATCTCCGCCATGGCCTTGTCCATCTCAGCGCGTATCGCGAAGGGATTGGGAGGATAAAAGCGCACGCCCGCTCCAAACTGCTCATTGCGCCGCACCGAATCATCGGGACCTGGAACTTTGTTGTCCTGTACGCGAACATCATCCCAGTCAAATCCCGTCCGCAGTTGCGGATCTTGCCATTCCCCGACAATCTTACGTTTCGCCTTGGCCACCCGTAAATTTCCTTCAGCTTCAGCGAACAGAGGCGAATTCCCAAGGGCCATATGGGAGAGTTCCCTCAACCCAAGATCGCCACCAGGATCCTGGAAGGTTGGCAATGGATCCGGAGCCTCTTTCTCAATAACCTCAGCGTTTCCAGGCACCACGGCTGCCTTTTCAAACGGGTCCTCTGGTTTGCCATCGAATGTGGATTCGCATGACGCCGCCATCCAGCACATGATGGAAAGTAATCCGAGTTTGAAAAGCGAGTCTGCCATAGGGAAAGATAAGAGTAGGGGTTCAGCAAAGACTGACAAGGGGAAACGGTCTAGCGCTGCCCGTAGTAGGCTTCCGGCCCATGCTTACGTTCGTAATGTTTGATTAGAATATGGTGAGGAATCACTCCCATGTTCGGCTGTAGCTGCAGTGTTCCCATGGCCATCTGCGCACAAGTCTCCAGCGCAATGCTGTTTTTGACCGACTCCATTCCATTCTTCCCCCAAGTGAATGGCGCGTGATGCAATTGCAAGACGGCTGGCATCTCCATGGGCTTGATCCCCACAAATCGCTCTACAATCGCCTTACCCGTGTTGGCTTCGTAATCTTCCTCAACCTCTTCAGCTGTAAGCGCCCGGCATACCGGTACAGGACCAAAGAAATGGTCCGCATGGGTCGTCCCAAGACAAGGAATCTCCCATCCAGCTTGAGAGAACATCGTCGCATACACGCTATGGGTATGGGTCACTCCACCAATGTCCGTGAAGGCACGGTAGAGTTCCAGATGTGTCTTGGTGTCAGACGAAGGGGTCAACGCCCCTTCGGCCTGCTTCCCTTCCAAATCCACCAAGACGATGTCTTCTGGCTTGAGATCTTGATAAGGCACACCACTCGGTTTGATCCCGAAGATTCCAGATTCGCGATCTACCTGGCTCACATTACCCCAGGTCAACTTCACAAGCCCCGAGGTTTCCAAAAGCTTGTTGGATTCGACGACGGCAGCTTTGAGATCTTCTAGCATGCGTCTATGAGGCGGAACGCGCTTCGTCACGCAGAGCAATAACATCCTTCATCACGCTGTTCAAGTTTCCATACCATTCGGCTGTGCCAAAGGCATCATGCAACGTCCGGTAAAACGTGTAGATCTTTTCGTAAACTTTCTGATTCTCCGGGTTCGGCGCATAGACCCGATCACGCACCTGACAACAGCCCGCCTGTGCATCTGCCAGAGAGATCCGCCCACTCGCGGCCGCCCCAAAGAGAGCTGCCCCCAACGCACAGGTCTGATCACTCACAGAGACCTTCAAAGGACGCCCGAGGATGTCGGCATAGATTTGCATCAGCGTCTCATTCTTCACCGCCAAGCCACCCGTATTGATCACCTCATTTACCGGCACCCCGTAACCCTCGATCCGCTTGATGATCGTCAATGCGCCAAACGCCGTGGCCTCGATCAATGCCCGATAAATCTCATGCGCCTCTGTGTAGAGGGTCTGCCCTAGGATCATCCCACTCAAACGCACGTCCACGAGAACGGTCCGATTGCCATTATTCCAGTCCAAGGCTAACAAGCCGGTCTCACCTGGCTTCATCCCGGCAAGCTTCGCCTCCATGCTAGCAAACTTCTCATCATTCGTTTTCCCATACCTGTCAGGCACGAGATTGTTCACAAACCACAGAAAGATATCCCCTACCGCTGATTGCCCCGCCTCCAAGCCAAAGTGGTCTGGTAGAACTGAGCCATCCACGATCCCACACAGCCCAGGAATGTCCGGCAACGCTTTCGTGTTAGGCACGACCATGCAATCACAGGTGCTCGTCCCTAGAATCTTCACCAAGGTGCCTTCCTTGATACCCGCGCCGACCGCACCCATGTGCGCATCAAAGGCTCCCACGGCAACCGCCGTGCCCGGCTTCAATCCTAACTTTGACGCCCAATGCTCAGAAAGCCCACCAGCCAACTGATTTGCCGGAACCGCATGATCATAAAGACGATCACGCAAATCCGCCAATGCTGGATCGAGTTCCGCTAGGAATTCTTTGTCCGGAAGCCCACCCCATTCGGGATTGTACATCGCCTTATGGCCTGCCGAACACACGCCACGCTTGAGAGTTCCGGGGGCCGTATTGCCAGTGAGCAATGCTGGGATGTAATCGCAGTGTTCTACAAAGCTATGAGCCGATTCGAAGACCTCAGGATCAATCTTCTGCAGACGCCAAATCTTACTCCACCACCACTCAGGCGAGTAGGTGCCTCCACACTTTGCCAGGTACTGCGGACGCATCGCCGCAGCCTTCTCCGTGATCGCCGCCGCCTCCGCGTGAGCCGTGTGATCTTTCCAAAGCCACACATGCGCGTTGAGATTGTCCTTAAAAGCGGCGGTCAATGCCAGTGGCGTTCCTGCTTTGTCCACCGGGATCACCGTGCTGCCAGTGGTATCGACTCCGATGCCCACGACTTTCTCCACGTTGAAATTCACATCCACCTTCTTGGCCTCAGCGATCGCTCCCGAAATTGTATCCACCAGCCCATCGATATAATCCTGCGGATTCTGCCTGGCGACGTTGGGATCCCTTGGATCCAGTAGTATCCCCGCTTCTCCTGATGGATACGAATAAACCTTCGATCCAAGCTCACGACCATTCGACAAATCGATCAGAAGCGAGCGACACGAATTCGTCCCATAGTCAATGCCAATAGCGTAACCTTTCATTCAGAATCTGCGCCGAGCGCTCACCCGATATGCCGGTCCTCAAGGCAATGGTCAACTGGGAATCTCCCTGTCTCTCCCTAGCCAAAAGTCTTGGCCAGACGCCAATGCATCCACGCCATCGCCCCAGCCTCCTTTGCCCGTGAATAGTCGCGCCGTGCGGCCTTCCGGTCACCCAACAAGAGATGTGCCAGCCCACGATCTCCCAGGAGCGTCACATCTGGATAATCCGCCTCAGGCCGAATCCGAACGTTCAGTTCCTCCAACGCGAGATTCAATTCCGCCCGAGCTTCTTCGTCCTTCCCCAATCCTTGGAATGCGAGGGCCTGGCGAATCCTCCAAGAGGCTGCGAAACGCAATCCAGGAAGTTGCTTGGAAATCTCAGCAAGCGCCTCATCATAAGCTTTCACATCAACCAAGGCATCCACCCACTGGGTGTAAAGCACCATGCTGCCAGTCGATGAGAAGCCTTCTTTCAAGCCTTCGACACAACCCATGAAACTGCCAGCCATCCGCTGCGCATAGGCACGCCTTAGATACCATTCAATCCGCCGATGACCTGGCAATGCTGCGAAAGCAGACTCACAGTCATTCATCGCTTTAGGATAGCTCTTCCATAAAAGGTAAATAGACGCGCGCATCATCAGGAGCGACGCTTTGTCTTCGGCTTTCTCCGCGATCAACAGCCCCTTTTCCAAGACATCAAACGCGGGCTCCAGCTGACCATCCGCATAATAAGCCTGCGCCAGAAGGTGTCTCACCGAAACCGACTTGGGATCGAGCGCCGCCGCTTTCGCTAGATCATCAATGGCAAGATCCAGCTTCCGCAGCGTTCGCCAAAGCCGCGCCCGTTCACAGAGCGCCTTCACGGAAGCTCCCTTCGCCTGCATCTCCGCAGACAGAGCCGCCGCCTCCGTCGCAGGATCGTGATGGCCTTGAGCAGGCAACGCCCCCACTAGCAAGGCAATCATCCCACAGAGGGATAAATAAGAACGGCCAGAGCCCATCAAGAATAGTCGCCCACGAACCCAGAAAAGACAAACGGCGAGCCCATATGGACTCGCCGTCTGTAAAGAAATTCTATCGGTCGTCTCCAAGGAACGACGGCGGCGACCCACAAGAAAGCCACTCCCGAGGATGATCAGAAGGGCTGAACTAGGCTCAGTTATAGAACCTACGGGTCCGAGCTCAGAAGCTGCAAAGTCAAGGGTAGTCACGCCAAAAAAGTCCAAAGTCACTTGCTCAATCGTAGAGAAATCAACTGATGCAGCTCCTGTCAGGGAAGACATCGCCGACTGAGATGTGCCAGTCACGGGAGCCGCGATGTTCCAAGTGGCAGTGGATCCCCCAGAGGCAGCCGTTTCGGTGAAACTTACAGAAAGGCTACCTTTACCAGCCTGCCAATCAGAAGAAAGAATGGCAAGTTCAACCGAATCCAAGGGGCCGCCACCTGTAGCGTCGAACACAGAGGAGAAATCATATTGATAGGAGAAGTCGGCAAAGACACTATCAGTGACCGTATGACGAAGCAGATCGCCAGCGGCAGCACTAAAAGCAGAACCTCCCACGGCTCCAAACGTACTGGTGATATTGAAAGATGCCGCTCGATTACCAGACGGGTTTGGGCCAGTGAGCGTCACCCCAGCCGGATTCGCATCCGATGTGTCCAGGGTATTCACGACCAAGGCCGAATCAGCACCAAACGTATCCGGTGGTGTGTCGCCTCTATCACCTATCCCATTCGCGAAATCATCAGTATGTAGCACAAGAACGGCAGCAGCTGAGCCAATGAAGGAAACGGCGGCCAGGGAAAACGCTTTTCGAACCATGATTGAGGGAGAGATTCACCCATTTGACATCATCATGGGATGAATACTCAAGTGAAGGTAATGATCTTAATTGAAATAATGCCTAGCACTTTACGCGCCATTCTAAAGAACCCTTTAAAGCCTGAAAACAAAAATTTCAGCTTCCACTAGAAATAATAGAATTCCGCAGCATCGCGAACCCACGGAAATTTGCAACTCAGATCTGCAAATTCGCGAGAAATGCCCGCAATCTATGACGCCAGTGTCTCTGAGCCCCAACGCTCCCCGCCAATCAACACCGTCTGCGGCTGCCCAAGACCATCACACGCGCTGACGAAATCCGCTGAATCCGCCGTATTAAAAGCAAACATGTCGTAGTGGCACGGAATCACCATCCGCGCATTCGCCGCCTTGGCTAGAGCCGCAGCCTCCTGCGGATTCAGATTTCCTGCCACCCGGCGCTCCGGCTTATTCCCATTGATCGGCAAGAGCATGAGATGCGGCTTGTGAAAAATGAGGGTCTCCACAAGACCAGGATGCCAGAGGGTATCGCCACTATGATAAATCGTCCAAGGCCCGAAATCCACGATGAACCCAATGAACTTGCAACGGCCATTCTCATCCGTCTCGATCGTGTTGTGCGCTGCCGCGACACCCGTCACCCGAAACCCGCCTAACTGGACATTCTTCCCATCATCTAGCCCCGCCATGTCCGGAGGCTGATTCTTCAGCCGCTCCGTGGCGAAGCGAATGTTCGCTTCAGGCAAGACAAGGGTCATGCCCGGATTGGCCAACTCCAAAGGGATCAACGTGTCCGCATCAAGATGATCCGTGTGGTTGTGACTCGAAGTCACCACCTCGATCCCGATCATCTTGGCAGGATCTACCACCAATTCTGACACACGCACATGAGGTTTATTGGTCTCCGCGTACTTCTTGGTCAGCGAGTCAGACAGGTAGGGATCGAAGAGCAACTGATGGCCTTGGTACTTCACAAGAAAGCCACTTTGCCCTAACCACCACACCCCAAAGTCATCGCCCTCGTTGTAGGACTCTGCGATGTCCCTCAAGAGAGCTTCGTCTTTCTGAAGCGCTGGCTTCAGCACAGACCCAGCTCCTTCTTCACGATGCCAATGCCCGCGACCATGTTCGCCAATTTCTGCCTCGCCGCCCAACGCGCCGTCTGACTCAGCCCACAGTCTGGCGCAAAGACTAGCTTTTCCGCCGGAGCGTATTGCAAGCACGCGCGCACCCGATCTGCCACATCTTCAGGCGTCTCGATGTAGTAGCTTTTCACATCAATGATGCCGACCGCCGCGTCCATCTTCTTGGACACTTGCTCAATCACATCAAGATCTTTGAAAGCCGTCGTTGTCATTTCGATATGCATCTCATCGACCTGCAACTCCAAGAAATCAGGGAACATCACGCGAATCATTCGTTTCCCCACACCGCGCCCTTTGAAATTTCCAAAGCACATGTGCATGTCCAAACGCGCCCGGCCTATCGCTGGCTCAATCGTACGATTGAAGATATCGACGAAGCGCTTGAGATCTTCCTTGTAAGCATAGCAACTCATCGAAGGCTCATCGACACAGATCTCGGTGCAACCTGCGGCCACCAAATCTTCGATCTCTTTCCTAACTAAAGGTAGCAGCGCTTCCGTGATGGCATAGCGATCTGTATACTGCGCATTGGGCGCCAATCGACCACTCAAGGTGAACGGACCGGGGATACTCACTTTCAATGCCGGCCCATTCTCTGGAGCCAACGCCTTCAAGCGGAGGAACTCTTCCACACACCCCAATCCGTTAGGCGCGGCCAACTCACCGATAATCGGATGTTTGCCACGTTGATCATGCGCCGGCGGCCCAAACCGACGCGGCGGAGCAGCCTCCAGATCGATCCCTTGGATGTAACCGTAGAAGGACAGATTGAAATCAAACCGCCCTTGCTCCCCATCCGTGATCACGTCCAGGCCCGAACTTGTCTGATCATGAATGGCCGCGATCGTCGCATCTTCCTGCATCTCCGTGATGTCAGAACTTCCAAACGCCTCAAGATGCTGGCTTGAGAATTCCAGCCAACCTGGGAAAGGATAGCTACCGATGACGCTGGCTCGTAGAGGACAGTTTTCCATATTTACGCCCATCGTGGACCCACCGTGCGGCGAATTCAAGGATTCCATGGACAAGCCCCATCATTGAGTGAAACGATCTCCCCATGCGCATCGTACCCTTCGATACCCACCATTCCCTCGTCAAAGCCGCCTATCAGTATCGCGGCTACACGCCAGCCGAGAGTGAAGACGCCGCGCGCTTTTGTGAAATGACCGCACGCCACGGCATCCGCACCCACAATGCCCTCAAGGCCCTGCACCTGGACGACCATTTCGGAAGCCGCGCCGGCGGTTGTGTCCCAGGCGCGCGCATTGACAAGCTCCCTACCAAATTCCCCGCGAGTGAAGTGTGGAATGCCAACCGCAAGCTAGGCCCCTCGGTGGCCTTTGCTGCCATGGAGCGTTGCATAAAGTTGGCCGACGACTACGGCATCGCACAGATCAGCGTCGACAATGCCTTCCACTATCTCTGGGGTGGTGGTTATGTCATGGACGCCGCCCACCGCGGCTACATCGCTTACACCAATTGCACCGCCGCGCTGGCCGAAGTCGTCCCCTTCGGCGGCAAATTTCCCACCCTCGGCACCAATCCGCACAGCTGGGGCTTCCCTACCACCGATGCCGTCGGTTACCCCATCGTCATCGACTGGGCCACCTCCACCATGGCCATGGGCCGCGTTCAGCAGTTCAAACGCGAAGGCAAAGAGCTCCCACCTAACACTGCCGTCGATGCCTCTGGCAACTACACCACGGATCCCAACGCCGTCGTCGCACTCGTTCCCTTCGGTCATCACAAAGGCTACGGTCTCTCACTCATCAACGAAATCTACAGCGCCTTCACCGGCGGATCCTTGCCCACCTTGCGCTCGCGTGAGATCCCTGAAGGTGAGAAACGCACCCCCACCTTCTACTTCAATGTCATCCATCCCGACGCCATCTCCAGCGGCCACTTTGCCGCGGGACGCGATCGCGTAGCCAATGTCAAAGCCGTCATCGAAGATGTGCTAGGGCACGGAAACGATGCCTGCCTCCTACCCGGCCAGATCGAAGCCCAAGGCGCGGCCCGCACCGAGAAAGCCGGCGGCCTTCTCTTCACCGATGCCGAGCTGCAGGAGTTCAATGAACTCGCCAGCGAATGCGGGCACGATCCCTTCGTCATCGATTCCCTGCCAAGCTTCGAAGATTCTTGATCATCTCTAGCCGCAGCGTTAGACTGACGCATGCGTGCTAGGATCATTCCATCAGCAACGGCAGACTACTTACTTAGTCTATCAGAGCTCACCCTCGTCGCATTCGTCACCAGCGAGGCCACTTTGAAGGTTTGGGATCCCGATTCTCGAAGAATCGAATTGAATGATCGATTCGACCCGTGAATTTCATTTTTGTAATCGGCTTAATTTCAACTAGTTGCGAAATACTATCAGTTAAGCGAATTCTCGTTTGTGTATTAACGCGTGTCATATTTCCGTCACTGTCCAAGCATGACTGTAGCTAACGATTTCACGCGGCCAGCCCAGACCTGAAGAACTGGGTGACTGGCGGAGTGACCCTTTCAGAACTCGCCCCTGACAATATGTCAGGATCTGCGACTGGTGGTCGAGAACTAACTTTGCTGGCACAAGAATGGAACCTACAAGCGCTACGCCAATGGCGATGGCGATTTAAAGGTCACCATTCAAAGGCTCCTGTGCAAGTTCACCGGTAGGACGATCAGCATTCTTGGCACGTGTCCGCACAAATCCAAGAATGCAATTCGTAGCGAGGGGACCCGACATTCCCGAGATGCTGTTGGAGGAGCACGAGAGGGGCCGGGTCGTGTTCTTCTGCGGTGCCGGAATTTCCTATCCAGCCGGTTTGCCAAATTTTAGCGGGCTAGTGCTTAACTGCTCTTTCTCAGCAATCTTCAAATTGCCATCAATGCTCGCGGCTTTGTGAAATACACGATTCACGTGGACACCAGCAAGCTCAGTTGTAACAAGCTGAGCCACTCGGAACTTGGTTAACCACTGTAGCGTTCTCGGGACGGCGTTTACAATCCAAACCTAACCAAACATGAAACTGAAAGACATCATCAACACCACGCTCATCTCCACCGCCGTTCTCAGCCTCGCTGCTTGCGGAGGTTCCAAAGAAACCGCTCATGACCATGACGATCCTGATCACGCTGAAGAACCTGCAGGTGATGATCACGATGCCGATGAACATGGTCACGAACACGCGGATGGCGATCATGACCATGCCACGAAAGAAGCAGGTCCCAATGGCGGACGTCTTCTCACGAGTATCGAACCTCACGCCGAGTTCTTCGTCACTTCAGAGCGGAAAGTTCAGGTCTCTTTCTTGGACGTTGACAACCAGCCAGCGCCTCTTGCTGGCCAAACCGTGAGTATCATCGCGGGAGACCGCTCCAGTCCCACAACCCTCACATTCGCCGCTTCAGCGACGTCCTTCTTGTCGAACGAAGTCCTGCCTGAAGGTGATGATTATCCCATCGTTGTCATGCTGAAGCAGGCCGCAGACGGCAACGCTGTGAATGAAAAGTTCACCATGGATTTCTCCGATTGCCCCACGTGCGACTACTTGGAGTATGCCTGCACCTGCGCCCACTAATAAAGTCCCAAAAGCCGGACATTTCAATGCCCGGCTCGCCCTCGCTTGATCGTTGCCTACGAAACGGGTATTGTATCGCACAGCGTGATTCGATACCGGCGAGTCTCCATGCCCCGTTGGACCGGGAAACGCTCGATCATCCGTGCCTGCACGTCATAGGGGACGTGGTCAAGGCCCTCCGTATGATAGAAGCTCACATCCTCCTCCGCGCCTAGCGTGGCCGCCCCTTCTAGGGCCGTCTTCAACAAGCGATCAACTTGCGAATCATTCTCCGCCGCTAGACACTGAATACTCAAGTGGGTCTGGTGGACATTGGCCAGGCAGGCAGCAATAAGCTGATCCCCGCACAAACACACCGCCGAACAGCGCGGATCAAACAAGGCGGGGGACTGGCCCCAGGCCGTCTGAAAACCATGCGCCAGATCGCTCGGGCGCATCTGTGGGCGATCTCCCCCACACAAGAGCGTCTTCAATCCCTTGAAATCCTCCACCTCAAGTGGTCGAATCCCTTCGGACCCTTCTCCCGTCGATGCCTCACCTTCGGCTAACATCGCCACCCAGGCAGCTGCCTGGCCCGCATACGGCACGCGACCCTCGCCCATCTGCCACCCGGCTTTCGTGAGAAATGCCGCGCCTCTCTCCGGCCACCAGGCGGACGTCTGCAAGGCCGTCGCTTCGGGCAGCGTTTCACGAACCCGCTCTAGCAAGGCGGCTAGAAAGGCCAACTCATGATCGCTACCTGCCAGCCCTGCAATCATCGCCCACTCGCATTCAGCCACACTCGTATTTGCCAATGAGTTAGGAATTTCTCGATAGAAGGCCGCCCCGACGAGCCGCTCCACCGGATAGTCTTTCACCGCCACGAAACAGCGCGTCGGTCCTTCACCAGGCTTGACGGGGCCCGGCGTGCACAACGAAGCCGCCCGCGCCGTTTCATCGGCATAAGCTTCACGAAAGGTCAGGGCCTTCGTATCGCTATTCAATCCCATTCGCCATCTCCTTCATTCGTGTCCTTTCGAGGTTTCCCATCAATCCGATTTCTGGCTCACCCCCCGGTTTCGATAAAGCTCCGGCTTCACCATCCCTACCATTTCCTCAACACGAGGAAACTTCTCCTCACCAAGAAACGCCGTCACGCGATTTATCCACGGCCCCGGTGCCGCGACCAGATCTGGATAATCCACTTCCAAGACCTCCACCCGATCACTCTCTTTCAGTCGCTCTAACATCTGCTCCACGTGTTGTCCCTGGGTCTTCTCCAAATGTTCCCTCTCTGACACGGGCGCTTGCTGCCGGTTCTCTAACATCTTCCACTGCGAGGCCACCACCTCCGTCTCTGGCCGACGCATGAACAGGATCTTATACCGATGCCGGGGCGGCAGGTGTGGCAGCAAGGCAGAAATCACTTTCACCACTTTCCCCTCCGCTTGTTCCAGTATGCGCGGGTTCTTGGGTAGTTTCTTGGTCGCCTCCCATTCCCAATAGCCCTCCGGATTATCCTCGTCCGCAGCACGTGCCCCATCGGTCATCAACTCTAGGCCCCCCGCTTGCAGCATCTGCATCATCAGCGAGGTGCCCGAGCGTGGGAGCCCTGACACCAACACGAAATCCATTGATTCCACGGCGGCCGCCTCCGTCTCGCGCTGGGCCGCCTCCTCACGTTTCTGCCGCCGCGCCACCCGTCGCTCGCCGGCGCGAGCCACTGCTTCCGTGCGTAGCCGAGCGGTGCGTTCCGCATCCGCAACGCTCGTCTCTCGCCGCGTCGCGATCAGCTGCAGTTCGGTTTGCAAGGCTTCGTCCGGTCGTCCCGTGGCGCGCAGTGCCGCTGCCAGGTAGCGATACGCAGCATAGAATGTCTGATCCAGCTTCAAGGTGTTTGCCAGGGCCGTGCATG
>JBLHHN010000094.1:0-17864 GCA_047616785.1 Verrucomicrobiales bacterium | reverse complement strand
TTTTTCACAAATCTTGACGCGTTGCAGTATAGAGTGTGGAAAGGAAGTTCTTGCCAGAATTTGGCAAAAATATACGCTTCAAATTCGTGAGGTCGCTCCTGACAATCCCATTCCAAATTAATTTATGAATACTACCAGAATCGCCCTGTGTTTGATGCTTCTTACCTGCATGAACGGCTTTGGCCAAGGCCCCTTATTTTCAGAGGATTTCGAAGGTTTGACGCTCGGCGCCAATGTCGACGAGGCGGAAGGCGAGATGGTGTGGACGAATGAGCCGCCGGCCAATTGGGAAATCGACAACAGCGAACTCTTCGGCGCTGATGAAGAAGGAATTGGGGTCACAGAGTGGAAAGGCTGGACCTTTGCGAGCAAAGAGTGGTGGGTCCAAGTGGCAGGAGATCAGCGTCGGGCCGAGTTTGCTCGTGGCCAAGGCACTGTGGCTATCGCTGATCCCGATGAATGGGATGACATCGGCGGCCCAGGTGGGCAGGAGCCAGGGGGCTATAATACTTTTATGAGTACGTCGCCAATCGATATCAGCGGAATCGATGCTGGTTCTGCCGTGTTGAGCTTTGATTCGAGTTGGCGCCCTGAGTTCGACGATAACTATCATCAATCCGGTAATTTGCGCGTATCTTTCGACGGCGGCGAGGCGATTGAGTTGTTCGAATGGCTGTCGGATTCGAGCTCGCCTAACCACAAGGATGAGGCGATCGATGAGGAAGTGATCGTACCCTTGAACAATCCTGAGGGAGCTCAGTCGATGGTCATCACGTTCGGTATGTTTGACGCTGGCAATGATTGGTGGTGGGCGATTGATAACATTGAAGTGACGACAGGGGTGGCGATTACCGTGGTCGCTCGACCGAGTTCCTTGACGATGGAAATGTTAGGTTCAAGCGGGATCGATGCAGGCACTCTAACACTTCAGATCGACGGCCAGCCCGTGGCCGCAGCTGTTACCCGAGTAGATGATCAGGTCATCCGGATTGTGCATACGCCAAGATTTGCGCCTGAATCAACTCACGCTTACCTCATCATTGCCAATGATGAAGCGGGCACGCCCGTTCAGTTCGAGGGTTCATTTGAGATATTGCCGACGAACATCTTTGCTGGTGGCTTTCTCGTCACTCGCCACGTGTGGGCAGCGGACGGGGAAGTAATAGGCGACGTGGATGCCGCAGAGCAGGCCTTTAGTGGTGATCTCAGCCTTCAAGGCGATATCACGGTGCGGCATCCTATCGCGCACTTCAACGATAATTCCGGTCCGGCGTTTGAGAAGGATCTCTCCATTCCCTACCCTTTGTGGGCAGAGCCGAATCAGATTCCGGATGCTAACATCATTGCTGGCGAGAGGATTGGCGGAGGTCTTGGGGATCGCAATAACTTTGCCACCGAGTCGACCGGGGAATTCTTTCTCCGGGAAGGTGGAAACATCCAGTTCGTGCTGAGCGTTGCCTTTGGCGCTTCACTGGAAATTGACGGCGCCGTGGTCGGTGAGGGTACCCATGGCTTTCGCGGTAACACGGTGATGGATGTCGACCTTGAGGCGGGTACGCACTCCCTGCGTCTGGTGCACTGGGCGGACAATGGTGCTGCCGGCGTCAGCCTCTATGTGAGTCGCGCCCCCAACTTGGAACCCGTGCCGGAAGAGGAGGTCGGCGTAGACAAATTTGAAGTCTTGGCCGGGTTCAACATCCATGACGTGGTTACGGGAGACACGGACGGTGACGGGATGGACGATTTCAAAGAGAACTTCTTCTTTGGCGACCTAAGCAAAGACGGCAGTGGGGACAGTGATAGTGACGGCCTCGCCGATGGTCAAGAATTGGCTTTCCTTTCGGATCCGACGATCAAAGACAGTGATAGTGACGGCTTGGAAGATGGCAATGAGGTCAATGATCTGAACACCGACCCTGCGAATGCCGATTCCGACGGGGACAGCCTAACGGATGGCAACGAGGTGAACGATCTCAATACGGATCCTAACAAGACTGACACCGACGACGATACCTTCGATGATCAGGTGGAGGTGGCCTTGGGCAACGACCCCTTGGACGGTGCAGACAAGCCGGACGCCATCGTTGCGGTGAGTAGCGGTGCCTGGAACGACGGTTCCACCTGGTCAGATGGCCTAGCGCCGAGCGCTGGGAAAAGTTACGTCGCCGTGGGCAACGTCACTGCCAAGCTGCTCAGTGCGGCAGGGAACTTCGCCGGAGACTCACTGACTCTGATTGGTCCGGGCATGAGTCTGGATCTTGTGCATGCGGGTGACGCTTCGGCGAACATCACCCTCAACAACGCTAATATTAATGCGAAAAGCAGCCTTGGTTTGGGCGGAACCCTAGACATCCGAGGGGATGTGCTCATCGCAGTGGGTGCAAATGACCTTGCGCTAAAGTCTCAGCTCACCAGTTCGGGGAACTTGACAATCCAAGGTGGCAACGAGATCGATTTCCATGGATCTGTCGAATTGACGGGAGCCGGCACGACCTTTGCCGGTCCGATCGATATCATTGGCACGGACGTGGCCGGGATCACGGCGGGTTCGTTAGGCACAGGTTCACTGCTCATGGTGAGTGGTGGTGTTACCTTTGGCTACAACTACGTTAGTCCGGCGGCTCTTCTGAAGATCCAGGGAGGCGACTTTCGCTTGGACCTCGGTGGCGAGATCACCATGGCAGACATTGTCGGCGTGAATCCTGATGGCAGCGTGATCTTCAGCCTGCGCGAACTCGCTGGTGACGGGCCCTACACCGCTGAGGACTTGTTAGGCGCCTTCTCACTGGACGAGGGCATCACGGGTGACGGAACGATCACTTTGGGTAGTGGAGACGCTGATTTGGACGGTCTCTTGGATGCCTGGGAGAACGAGCACTTCGGCAATCTCGACGCCACATCGGATGGAGATCCAGATGGTGATGGCTTGGCCAACCTGGCGGAGCAGAGCGCCGGAACAAATCCGAACGAAGGCGACTCCGATGGTGACGGCTTGGCGGACGGCGAAGAGGTCAATACGCACGGCTCAGACCCATCCAAGGCCGACACCGACGGCGATGGTGTGGATGACGCGGCGGAAGTGGCCGCTGGGACGGACCCACGCAACGCCGATTCGGATGGAGATGGCCTGAACGATGGTGATGAAATCGCCGCCGGTGCCAATCCGTTGAACGGTGATAGCGATGGTGATGGGCTTTCCGATGGCCAAGAGGTGAACGATTTGTCGACGAGCCCCGTGAAAGCGGATTCCGATGACGATGGCGTCAACGATGCTGAAGAGTTCGCCTTTGGTGGAGATCCTAACGATGCTGGCAGCGTGCCGATCGGTGCTGCCTACACTGGGTTCGAGCACGCTGACATTGGTGCAACTTCGTTCGCTTACGGTGGTGCTGAAGTTGGTTGGGCTGGTCCTACCACAGGTAACGTCGGTGTGGTCGCTGAAGTGATTGTGGCTAACAACGCCGTTGCCGTCGATGGCCAACAACTGCGGCTCAATAACGGCACGCTGATGACAACGACCGATGCGATCGCCATCGACTCACCTGCGGATGCGGTGGTTTCCGTTAATGTCCGGGTCTTCCAAGACAGCTCGGGCTTTGAGAGCAATGACTACATTGATCTCTGCATCCTCACCAGCACGGATGGAGCTGATTTCTCTAATAAAATCTGTTTCTTCTCTGTCGAAGGCACCCGTGAGGGCCCAAGTGCGCAGGCTCCTCGTGATGTGTTAGAAAACGCGCTTTCTCAGGAAGACGTTGTCGGGAATGGGGCCTTCGCGGTGGTCTCCTCAAGCGCTGGTGATATCCCAGCTGGGACGACTCACATCAAGGTGCTGATCGATGCCCGGAACGATAGTGATTCCGAGCGCTTCTTCTTCGACAACATCGCAGTCACTGGAAGTAACGGAATGGTTGGCGGCGATGGTGGCCGCCTTGATCGTCCCGGGACAATTAGCAACGTGGTGAAAGCCAGCGCAGACGCTGTTAGTTTCGACTTCCCTGTAGGAACGACTTTCGATGTCGAGTATTCGACGAATCTACAAACGTGGGCAGTGATAGCCTCGGATGTGACCGGAAACTTCAAGGAGACCGATGCCAGTCGGAACGGAATCGCGGCGGGATATTACCGCGGTGTGGCCAAATAATCAACCGGCCTAGCTCCGCCGCTCTAAATTGGAGTAGGTTAGAAATCGAAGCGTAGGCCTGCGAAGACGAAATGCGAGCTATCGAAATCCAGCTCGGTTTTGGTAGCACCATTGTCGATTTCGAAGGCGTCGATGTAATGGTATCGGATGCCTCCTATGAGACTCCAATTGGGGGCAATTTGCACGCCTAGCGCAAGGGAAGCGTAGGCTCCGAAGAGGAACTCATCTTCGCTGGCCTTGGCATTCAAGACACCGGAAGTCTCGAGATCAGCATCGATGTAGGCAGCCGTGATGCCGGCGCTGACCTGCGCGTAGAAGCGATCCGAAAAGCGGTGCTCGTAGAAGGGGCCCACATTGAGATGAATAAGATCCGCCTCAAACTCATGAAGAATGGTGAAGGGATTGTCTCCGCCATCGATGCCGCGGAAACGTTCTTCCACTTCGATCTGAGAGTAGCCTAGACCGACTCGGACTCCCCAGAGGTTCGCTGCTTCTGAGGGGGCTGAGAGTATGCGATCGTAGAAGATCTCGCCTCCGGGAGAGAAGTCAGCATCTTCAGATTGGCTGATCGGGACTTTGGGAGCCTCCTTAGTGAAAGCATTGCTGATAAACTCAGCGGAAATACCCAGGCCGCCTATGGCGAGCACACCGATGCGGTTTCTAGAGGGGAGAGAAGGAATGACTTCCTCGACGCTCAGCTCGAGCACGGGTTCTTTGCCGTAGTTCTTTCCGAACCCGTTTTTTCCGAAAGGTGGGCCTGCGTGGGCCGCTTGAACGGCCAGAGAAAGGCTGGCCCCGATGAAGAAGTGGCGGCATTTCATAGTAAGTGTAGGGCCATGCTTTACGTGATTTTAGTAATTTCAATAATTAAATGCATTAATATAAATAAATCCGAATTTGAGGTGCCTTTTTGACAAGCATGGCCGGGAGGCTCATGATGATCGGTAATAGATCGTGGCCGATTCACGTCTCTTAGTCATGCAGCTCAAATCTCTCCCTCTCACACTGGCCCTTGCGGCTGGCTTTTTATTAACCAGTTGCTTCGCTGATGAAGGCGAGGTGAAAACATCCAAATCTGTGAAAGTTTCAGCGCCCGTGATGAAGGAAGGCATGGAAATCGCAACGATGGGATCGGGCTGTTTCTGGTGTATCGAAGCAGTGCTAGAGCAACTGGATGGTGTGGAGGCGGTGGTCGCCGGTTACATGGGTGGCAAGACCAAGGATCCTACTTACAAAGACATTTGCCGTGGTGACACGGGTCATGCAGAAGTCGTGCAAGTCCTCTTTGATCCGAAGAAGGTCAGCTATGACAAGGTGTTGTCTTACTTTTGGAGAATGCACGATCCGACAACGCTGAATCGTCAGGGCAATGACGTGGGCACGCAGTATCGGTCAGTGGTATTCTATCACAGTGACGAGCAGCGTGAGAAAGCGGAAGCTCAGAAGAAGAAAGTGGACGAAGCGAAGGTGTTCGAGAATCCGCTTGTGACGGAGATCTCCAAGGTGGAAACATTTTACCCGGCTGAGGAGTATCATCAGGACTACTACCGTCTGAACAAGGACAATCCGGATGGTAACATTGGTTACTGCCGCTACATGATTGCTCCTAAGCTCGACAAGTTAGGCTTGTCGAAGTAATCGGTTAGGCATGACGCCGTGTCGACTCGATCTGATTCCTCTTCCCGCTGACATTCAATGGTGTGATGAGCTAGGGTTTGCGTTGGCAGACGGCGTGGCTCCTGAACCGGAGATCCACCTTTGCGAAGGAGGTTCGCCGGAAGGCTACACTTTGACAATCACACCTAGGGGTGTCGATTTAGAAGCGGGCACGATGAACGGGATCGCGCATGGTCGGCAAACGTTGCGCCAGCTAGTCGCGCAAGCGCAGCGTGAAGGTACGGATTTGCCGGGGGTGTGTATACGCGATTCGCCCCGTTTTCCATGGCGTGGCGGGCACCTGGATGTGTGTCGGCATTTCTTCCCATTGGAGACGGTGAAGGCTTACATTGATTGGCTGGTCTTGCATAAGCTGAATGTCTTTCACTGGCATCTTACCGATGACCAAGGTTGGCGCTTAGAGATTAAGAAATATCCGAAGCTCACTGAGATCGGTGCTTGGCGTGGTGACGGCGCGGGTGGGAAGTACGGCGGCTTTTACACCCAAGAGGAAGCGCGAGAGATCGTGGCCTATGCGGCGGAGCGTCATATCACAGTAGTGCCTGAGATCGAGGTTCTGGGACATGCGGTGGCAACGTTAGCGGCGTATCCTGAGCTTGGATGTTTGGAGAAAGAAATCTCAGTGGAGACGACGTGGGGAATCTTTGACGATGTCTATTGCCCGGGCAAAGAGAGGCTCTTTGAATTTCTGGGAGATGTCTTTGAGGAAATCTGTGAGATCTTTCCTTCGATTTACATTCATGTGGGGGGCGATGAATGCCCGAAGACGCGTTGGAAGGAATGCCCGCAGTGTCAGAAGCGGATGACGGAGGAAGGCTTGGCCGATGAGGAAGCCTTGCAGAGTTACACGATTGGGCGCGTGGATAAGCTTTTGATAGACCGGGGACGTAAGATGATCGGCTGGGATGAGATCATGGAAGGTGGGCTCGCCCCTCAGGCCACGGTGATGTCTTGGCGTGGTGAGGAAGGCGGGATCACGGCAGCGCGCGGGGGTCATGATGTGATCATGTGTCCAAACAGCCACTGTTACCTGGATCACAAGCAGATCGATGATCCTGCGGAAACGGTCGGAAGACCGATGGACGTTTGCTCGTTGGAAAACTGTTATGCCTATGAGCCGCTTCCACCCGCTCTCTCAAGGGAAGAGGCAAAGCACGTGTTGGGCAGCCAGGCGAATCTCTGGTCTGAGTATGTTCGCAAGTCTAAGGAACTAGAATACGCGATGTTTCCCAGACTCTGTGCGTTGGCTGAAGTGTTCTGGTCTGCTCAGGATGGAAGGAACTTCGAGGATTTTAAGAATAGGCTGCAAGGGCATGTGAAGCTGTTAGCTTCAGAAGGAGTTGCTTATTGTGACAAGGACATCTAGAATCTTTTCCCGTGTGGGAATGGATCCTGCTTCTCCCACGTCTTCGTCAGAAGAGACTTCCCGAGAATCTAACAGCCATGACCATACAAGCCAAAGTAGCAAAGAAAGCGAACAAGCCCTCATCGACTGCCGGTCGGCGACGTGTGCGGTTTGAAGTCGAGGCAGAGCCAGGTAGTCAAGTATCCTTGGTCGGCAGTTTTAATGATTGGGACGAGAAATCTCATCCTCTCAGTGAAAAGAAACCGGGTCTATTCGTGAAACTGGTCTATCTGCATATCGAAAAGTATGAGTACAAGTTCGTCATCAATGGCGACTGGGTCGCGGACTCGAATTGTCCCACATACGAGCCAAACGAGTTTGGCACTTTGAACAGTGTGCTGACCGTTCAGTGAGCCTCTGCCAGCGTGGAGGGGCGTCCCCAGGCTTCTGCGTAGGAAGTGGAGGCCTGCTCGATGAACCAACGCTCGTGCTTTAAGCTGGCGATTTCCAATTGGCGTCGGTGCCCAGATTTCTGTGATTTTTGGTTGAGTGACAGGATTAAGGGAACCTTTTTGTTTCCCTTCAAGATTCGGGCGAATTCATTGAACTGTGGGTGGTGGCGATGCAGGTAGGCGTAGCAGAAGTCATCGCTCTCCGGAAAGGCGAGTCGCAATGCCATGGTTTCGTTTTGATCGTTGAAATGGTGGTTGTGATAGTCGCTTCGAGTCGCATGAACGCGGAACCACATGGAATTGCCCGCGGGCGTCTTTAAAAAAGCCTCGATGTCCATCGGGCTGTAGGCGGCGTGAGATTCCCCGTCCACAAGGTAAGTGTTATTCTCTGCTTCAACCATGAGCGGAATCAGTCCTTCCTCGGTCTCGGCTGCGGCAAGGTACAACTGGTGGTGGCGGTTGAGCTGATCACACTTCGCCATGACATGGACCGAGATCGGATCGGTGATCGATGTCAGCGGATAGCGACGAGCGTGGTCGTGCATGAGGAAATGGACATTTGATGCGCGACGGACGAATGGAAGCCTGGCCTCGACGGTGTTGGCGCGGAGGTAGCCGTGCACTGTACTTTCGATTTGGCGAGAAATCTCGCGGGGGGATAGGCTGGAGAGCTCTGAGGGTGAGTTGGATTCCTGAGAAGGAGAACTGTGATCTCTCCGTTCCATGCGGGTCACCAGTCCGGCAATCCCTAGGATGAAGCACCATGCGAGGAGGTGCCTGCCGATATGAAAACGGATCCAGCGGGATTCCTTGGGTGCGTGATCGCCTTCCCTGGTTGGCTCGCCAACAGAAGCGTCGCGTCTTAATAATGGGGGCATTGTCGGGGCCCAACACCAAATGTTGGGTCCCGATGGAGCCATGGCGAGAGAATCGTGGCATGCTAGCGGCGGCGTCGGATGACTAGCAGGCTTCCCAGAAAGACGAGTGCGATGCTAGAGGGCTCTGGGATCACGGTGTATCCGATGTCTGTTAGGATTCCTCTCTCAACGTCGGAGAGGGTGCGTGCCGCCGGTCCTTGGATGAGTGTGTTGTTAGAATGCCCTCGAAGGGTTTGAAGTCGGAATCGAGGTGACTGACGCTGCTTCCTGCATTGAAAGTCGTTGGAGAGTAAAGCCCTACGAGGTCCCCACCGTTGGCAGCGACGGCATGGGGGCCGCCGAAGAATATCCCATCAGTGGGTGCGGTGCCACCATCAGAGACGGCATCCCAGAGGGTTTGGTCAATGTGAAAGTCGGTGTCTTCGATGATCGGGTTTCCGTTCACATCGACGAGGAAATTGTCGAAAGGGGTCCAGATCCCTCCGTTTGGAGCACCGCCTGAAGTGGCAGGGTTAGGGCTGCTGAAGTAGTCGCTTCCGTCCTGCTGGATTCCCGAAGTAAATCCGACCACATGGAGCATCTCATGCATGACGACGGATTTGAAGTCGAAGGCTCCGGCGTCGACATTGTCATCATAGTCCCAGGTATTTCAGAAATAGACCTCGAGTTGGCCGTCGGCGTTGGCTCCATTCCAGTCACTCCCGCCGTTGGAGAGAATCTTGGCTCTCACGATCGCTTCTTCATAACCACGGACACCTGTGACAACGGAGAATTGGCTCCGTCCACTTGCCAGTGTCGAACTAGCTCCTCCGCCTCCTGCATTGGACATCGCCTCGATCTAGATCGTGGCAGTGTGGCCGAACCAGCTGCCCAAGGTCGTCGCCGCACTTTCAAGGGCGTTGCGGCGTGTGGCGCCTTCTGTAGGATCATTGAATCCGATGCTCCCCGTTCCGCAGTCGAAGACGAAAGTAACGGCGGCCTCCCCTCGGACTGCGAGGAAGATGTCAAAGACCAAGAGGAAAAGCGCGACTTGATTGATCATGGACTGAAGGTAATTAGATCTTCTTCATTTTCCATAAATATCGTATATACATTATTTAAAACAAGTTTATGCATTTGATTTGTTACGACACCCCCTGTGGTCTTGACGGCCTCATGGTCCATCAATAGCCATCCTTATGTCCAATCCTCGGATCCTCGTCGTCACCCCCGAGATCACCTATCTCCCGTCCGGGATGGGAAACCTCGCCCAGCGGATGAACGCCAAAGCCGGCGGATTGGCGGACGTGTCGGCATCTCTGGTCGCGGCGCTGTTCGAGATGGGAGCCGATGTCCATGTGGCGCTGCCGAATTACCGGCGGATGTTTCACATGGATGTGTTCAACTTGGTGAACAAAGAGCTCCGACTGTATCACGGGAAATTGCCAGCGGACCGGATCCATCTCGCCGAGGATCGCATCTTCTACTACCGCGATGAGGTCTACAGTTCGTATGAGGAGGATAACACGAAGATCGCCCTGATCTTTCAGCGCGAGGTCATCAACAACATCATTCCTCGCGTGCAGCCGGACCTCATTCACTGCAATGATTGGATGACGGGGCTCATCCCTGGGCTCGCACGTCGGTTGGGGATTCCCTGCCTGTTCACGGTGCATAACATTCATTCAGAACTCGTTAGCTTGGAGCAGGTCGAGGATATTGGCATCGATGCTGCGGAGTTCTGGGAAAGTCTCTATTACCAAAGCCCGGCTGGCTCCTACGAACATGCGCGTCGTGAAGTGCCAGTCGACATGCTTGCGAGCGGGATCTTTGCCTCGCACTACATCAATTCTGTCAGCCCTAGCTTCCTCCATGAAGTCGCTGAAGGACAGCACGCCTTCGTTCCTCCGCCGGTCCAGGCGGAAATGGCGAACAAGTTGAATGCAGGGTGTGCGCATGGGATTCTCAATGCCCCGGACGCGTCGTTCAATCCGGAGACCGACTCTGCACTTGAGGTGCACTACAACGTCGAGACCCATGTGGAGGGTAAGCTGGCCAACAAGCGTGAGTTTCAGAAACGGATGGGCTTGGAATTGAATGACCAGGCGCCGCTGTTCTTCTGGCCTTCGCGTTTGGATCCGATGCAGAAGGGGTGTGAGCTGCTGACAGACATCTTATTCTCGCTGATTCACGACTATGGCGATGAGCGTCTTCAAATTGCCGTCGTGGCCAATGGGCAGCATCAGGTGCATTTCCACGATGTCGTGCGGATGCATGATTTGGAAGGTCGAGTGTCTCTAACGGATTTCGACGAAAGCCTCTCGCGGTTGGGTTACGCAGCTTCTGACTTCATGCTCATGCCGTCGCGTTTCGAGCCCTGCGGTCTACCACAAATGGTAAGCACCCTTTATGGCACTTTGCCTATCGTGCACGCCACCGGTGGTTTGAAGGATACAATCTCCCATTTGGATGTGGCGAGAAATGAAGGGAATGGCTTTGCCTTCGAATTCTATGATACCAAGGGCTTTCGCTGGGCCATCGATCAGGCCATGCAATTCTATCGCCGAGATCCCAAACAGCGTGAGGCTCAGATCGCACGGATCATGAAGGACGGGCAAGAGCGCTTCAATCACGAGGTCACGGCCAAAGAGTACTTTGACATCTATGAGAAGATGCTTCGACGGCCATTGACTGGTTAGCGACGAAGGATAGCGGAACCTGCGGCTTGCCCGAGGACCACCTTTTCCAAGCGACCGTCGTGAAGAGTGACGATTTTAGCGGAGCTTTCTGGGTAGTGGGTTTCTAGCAAATTCCTCGAAGCGGAAATGGAAAGGACGCTGATCGCGGAAGCGAGGGCGTCTGCGATCATGGCGGATGGTGAGATCACGGTCACCAATCGGCGGTACTCCAGGCCGAGGCCAGTGCGTGGATTGACTATGTGGCTGAACTTGCGGCCGTCGATCTCGACGGACTGGTAGAGATCACCGGAGGTCGCCATGGCGAGGTCTTTTAATGCGGTCGTGGAAGTGGTATCGCTGCTAGTCTCCAAGTCATCCACGGCGATCATCCAACCGGCCGTGTGTGGCGGGCTGCCGAGAGCCCGCAGATCGCCCCCGCCATCGACGAGCGCGTCTGTGATACCATGAGCCACGAGCACGTCTAACGTTGCATCCACAGCGTAACCTTTGGCGATGCCTCCCAAGTCGAGGCGCATGCCAGGCAGTGTGAGCCTTGCGCGTCGTCTCTCCGCATCCATTTCCAAATGCGCGTGCCCGGTTGCCGCGAGGGCTTCGGCGAGTCGAGGCTGGCTGGGAAGCTTGCCGCTCCGCCGAGCGACGTGCCAGAGCCGAGTCATGGGACCGACGGTCATGTCGAAAGCCCCTTCTGTCTGAGCAGCGAGACGATTTCCATAGGAAAGGACATCCCATAGATCATCGGGAACAAGCCGCCAATGGCCGAGCCCGGAGTCTGCAGAAAGCCGGGAAACCTCGCTTGTTCTGACGTAATCACTAAGCGACGCATTCAAGGCATCCAATCGGCGAGTCGCGTCCTCGACAGCACCCGTGGCTTGGGCTTCGTCTCGCGCGTAGACCACGAAGCGAAACTTCGTGCCCATGGTGGCGTGGACGTGCTCGAAACGATCGGACGTCGCAGAAGGTTCTGCTCGGGAGACGCGAAGGGGCGTCAAGCCGAGGCCGGCGATCGTTGCGAACTCTCTACGAGTCATTGAGTGTGAACGTGCCAGACATGATGGTCCCGGGAGGGAAAGCGTTAGGCAAATTGAGAACGAACGTCCCAGTGGAGGCTGAAGCGAAGTTGAGCGTATACTGGGGAAGGTTGAAGGGAATAGTGTGGGTCGAGGGTACGATCAGAGTGGCTCTTGTCGGGCCATCGACCCGATACAGAAAGTTCGAAAATGAGATGGGCTCGTTGTTGCCAAGCTTGGTGTTACCCATGGTTCCGGCTGTGAAAGTGAAATTCAGCGATCCGTTGATCTGAGTGACGAATGTCTCCAGGGTTTTCGAAGCCACATTGGCTGGGGGGAAGACGACGACTGGGTAGAGGACTTCAGAGAATCGAAAGAACCCCTGCGGTTGGTTGTTCACAATGTCAGTCACATCGGCTCCGACGGTGGGCACGGTTTCACCAAAGAATCCCAGCGATTGATTGGTCCAAGTTTTGAGATCAGATGTGGAGAAGACGCGGTATTCAGACCGTTTCTGGAAATCAACATCTAACACATAGCGATTGTTTGATATTTGCCACTCTGGTTGGCGCAGTCCGACTTGAGGCAGTCCCGCGATGTCGAGTTGGAATGCTTCGGCCGCCGCGCCTACGCGCTCGATGGTGACCTTCTCGATGACGATCGGGGTCAGCGGGACACTTCCTTGGTCCGTTTTCACTTCTGAGGCCGCCGTGGCGACCTCGCTTCCAGAGACGACTTTTCCAAAGACGGAATGGACATTGTTGAGCCAAGGAGTTGCCGCCACGGTGATGAAGAATTGGCTGCCGTTGGTGTTAGGGCCGCTGTTCGCCATCGATAGCACAAAGGGTTCATTGTGAGTCAGATCAGGATGGAACTCGTCTTGAAAGGAGTAGCCAGGTCCGTCCTGCCCATTCCCGGCGGGAGAGCCTCCTTGGATGACAAAGTCAGGGATCGTGCGGTGAAATGTTAGGTTATCGAAGTAGCCGCCTTGGATGAGTTTCCCGTTGGTTAGATCGAGGGCTGTTTGAGAGCCTTCAATCAGCCCCACGAAATTGGAAACAGTTAGAGGGGCCTTTTCGAACTCGAGCTGAGCCCGGATCATCCCCATGGAGGTTTGAAAATTGGCGAACAAACCGTCCTCTTGTGCTTTGAGGGAATTGGCGAAGAGGGTTGCGATGGTCGCGAAGAGGAGGAGGGGACGCATGTTGTAGGGTATGCTTCACTGGATCATGGAATGCAAACGGGCGCAACTCCGCTGCTTTACCGTGGCATTTTCTGGGTGACTGCTTAAAGTCGTTACCATGTCTTTACGATGCCTTGCTGCCGTACCTGTCTTGTGGGCGTGCCTACTTTCCGGTTCCTTTGGTCAAGAAGATGCGGCGGAACCGCCAAAGAAAGAAGCCGTTCGCCCCACGGGGATCTACTTTCAATACGCGCTCTACTTTGCTCCCGATTCCAAGGGCGACCCTTTCAAGCAGGCTAGCGAGATCTTTCACAAAAGCTTTAACAAGCAATTTACCTATCGTGCGGGTGTCGTGAAATTCACCAAGGGGACCTACGTCGAGTTCCGCCTCGCCGAACCGAAGGAATACACCCCGCCCGATGCAGAATACCTAAAACACAAGGGTTTCGGTGTCACCGAGACCGAAGGGCAGCGCATCCAAAAGACCGCTTCCGTGCTGCTCATGGATTTCTTCATCGTCCAGCCAGATGGCTACGATTACCTCTTGGCGGCGAACCAACTCGCGATTGCAGTCGCCGAAGCCACGGGCGGTTTCATTTGGGATGAAGAAACGCGTGAGATGTACTCCGTCGCCGCGTGGAAGGTGAAACGCCTTTCCGCAGAAGGCCTCGTCTTTGCCAATACCAGCATGCATGGGTATCAGCTGAAATCAGGGAACTTCCGCATGGTCACATTTGGGATGCGAAAGCTAGGATTGCCTGATCTTGTAATCACTGAGTTTCCCAAAGCCTTCTGGGAGCCGTTTTCGGAGATGATGCAGTTCTTGGCCAATCAGATCGCGTCTCAGGGGCCACTGAAGCCCAAGACTTCTTGGACGGAAGAGGAACTGCGGACATCCCTCGGGCAAGCTCCAGACTCAGATCTCCCTTCTTTGGCCCTCGTCCCGGCCTCCCGTGATGAAGGAGACCCGCGCAATGACCTCGTCACCGTAGATTTCTCAGCCTATCCCGGGGAAAACTATCACGAACAGCAAGCCTACACGGTCGATCAGCTTTTCAGACCCAAGGGTGGACTCTTGGATGTCTGGCGTCAGCGAGAGAAGCTCATGGCTCTCAGTGATCAAGCTCGCCAGAAACTTAAGGAGAAGAAGGAGTTGATTCAGAACGGCTTGCCCGAAAAGGAGCAACTGCTCGTGAAAGCGTATATCGCTCAGGAATATCTTTGGATGCGCGTCAAGACATGGGGGGATGAGGACAAGATCAAAGGCTTCAGGGTTCCCAATAGCATCCCGGGACAGCCGGTTCCGGCGAGCGATCTTCAGGCCGCCGAAGCGCAATTTGATGATGTCTTCGATTACCTACACATCCTTGCAGACGGCAAAGAAGAGGGGAATGAGACGACGAAATTCATTCAAAAGATCCAGCAGGAGAAGGCTAAGGCCGAAAGTCCCGATGCGAAGAGGTCGTCAGATTCCAAGGAGGCTGCCTACTGAAATGCAAAGAAATAAAACGAAAATATTTAGGAAAATTGATAATTCGTTTTTTTAAATCATCATGTTTACCGGGGCTTTCTTAGGCTGCCGCGACGATGGCAATTGCCTGCGAATGTGGCCCTTAGGAGCATTGAAGATGCCTAGACTATTCAAATCCTAGCGATTTAAGGGCTTGACTGGTGTAACCGTTGGTTATAATTACAGATGAGGTTCCTCTTCTATGAAGAGAAGGGCCTTGCCGGAGAGACCTGCCCGTTTAACGCGGATGGTTCCCTCTAACTTTGCAATCAATCAGAACAAACCAGAAAAACATCCTCGCAACACACCAACCCTAATAAGATAAACCTATCTATGAATATGACATTAAAAGCTAGTGTCCCAGGGTCTCGGGAGAGACGGGGAGGTCTAAATTCCGTTAAGGGAAGTTCGTTGAGAGGACTTTTCGTGATGGCTCTTTCAGGCCTCTTCGCAGTATCTGCGCTTGCGCAAGAACTGACCGGACCCGCGACCGTTAAACCACTCGGCACACCAGATGCCGATATCACTCGCCTAAATTCGAAGGTGGCAAAGTTCACGTGGAATCGGGGTGGTCTTACCAATGCCAATCTCGTCAGTTCCCAAATTGATTTCGGAACACTGGCGGCTGCCGCTGACCTCGGCACATCCGGTGTGATTCCCAAAGTCAACGACAAGGGAGCCTACGACTTCACCTTCAGTGGTCTTCCAACTGATGGACGTACGGTTTACGTGCGTTTGCGTTGGATTGAGATTGTGGGCGGCATCCAAGTCAATAAGGCTGCGGATTACGTCTATAAAGCTGCAAACACGCACTACATTTCTTCGCCGACGCCAGGTAGTGCTCTTACCTTGCGTGATGTCGATGGTTGCTTGGCACCTCCAAATGTGACTTTCGACTGGGAAGTCGTTGCAGCTCTTGGTGAGCCTAGCCGTTGGTGGTTCTATCTTGGAACCTTGGCTGATCCTGATAAGTTCTACAACAGTGGTCAGCTTACTCCTGACACCCGGAGCCAAACGAGCACGAATATCCCGACGACAGGAGAGCCAATCATCGCCACGTTGTGGTTTGATCCATTGGAAGCTGGCGGAGCAAGTAAGCAAGTGGCCAATTGGCAGAGTAATATCTTTACGTATACCACACCGACGCTTCCTTCGATCTCAAGCCCATCTTCTGGTGGTAAGTTGCCAGGCACTTCCGGCACGCTTGTGCTGGATCCTAATGGCCTAGATGTCCAATATTGGTGGGTCTATGCCGGTTCTGCTGCTCAGCAGTTCCAGTATCACAGTCAGGGCCAAGAGGTCCCTGCTGCTGATCGTGGAACCACGGCATCACTTGAGTCCTTCCAGAACTTCCCTGATAATGGGTCTGCCGTCTTTGTTACGCTGTTTTGGCGTCTCACGGGCGAAGGTCCTGAGAAATGGAAGTGCCGTGAGTTCACTTACACGGGGTCTACTGGTCCAGTCATCACTGCTCCAATCAAGGGTGGTGATAATCGTCAAAAGTTGCCTACTGATCTAACTTTACCAACCAACAATCAATTGGTGACGTGGGATGACAAGGGAACAGCTGCTCAACAGTGGCAAGTGGTCCTCAACGACACTGGCACAGCCACAGATGATGGTATCTGGAAGAGCGGTCTTCTCGGTGCAGCTGTCCGTGAGGTTTCTATTCCTAATTCGAAGTTCACAACAGATGGCCGTCAGGTCTACATCGTTCTTCGTTACTGGGTCGGCGGCGGTCTTGCTGAGAATCTTTTCTCAGGCTCAACCTACTGTGCCTTTGAGACTCAGAAGGTTCCTTATCTGACTGGTCCTGGCGGCATTGATAAATCTTACACGTTAGGTCTCGGTAATGAGGTCACCTTCACATGGGTGAGTGGAAATTACCCGAGTGTTCAAGGTTACTGGCTCTACGTCGGCAAGACGCAAGGTAGTCGTGAGTATCATAACACTGGTGCCCAAGGGGCTGACGCGTTGAGTGCTACCCTTACAAACCTTCCAACCGATGGTGAAACTATTTGGGTCCGCCTCTGGTGGTTGGTTGAAGAGACCACCACCACGGCTAATCCAGATCCTTTACCTACGTCTGATGGAAATGAGACGATCCAGACGACCATACGTAAGTGGGTGCCAAGAGACTTTGCCTTCACTAATCCGAAGTGCCCAGAGATCACAAGTCCTGGTTACGGATCAACGATTGTTGGCACTCAGAGAGACACAGTCATCGAGCGATATGGTGTCGCTGTGGATGGTCACTGGGTCACCGTTTCTTCCCAAGCTCCTTCTGGTGGCGACGCGAAGAATCCGAATCCTGGCACGGCTGACATCGATAACAGTAACCTGTTGCCTGCTGATGCCGCTGGTTTCCGTATCCGGAACCTGCCTATCAATGGATCCAAAGTCTATGTCACCTTGTGGTGGTTGAAGTCAAACGCTACGGTCTCGGCCTGGAACTTCCGGACCTATGCCTACACATCCTCAGCGACGGTGCCTGTGCCGACGCTTCGTGCTCCGAATGCTGGCAATGGCAGTGCGCGCTACTTCACTGTCGCGCCAGCTGGTGACGGCACGGATGCGAACAAGATCAAGACTGCTGATTATAACTTCCTTTGGGAGCTTAATAACACAGTGGCCTTCGGTTGGTGGCTCTATGTTGCTGACAATCAAGCGGCTGACAAAGGTGGTCAGCCTGGTGGTTCCAACCTCCACAACTCTGGGTTCCTTCAGCCTGGCGTTCAATCGCAGAGCGTGACGGGTTTGCCTTCGGGTAACGTCTACGTTCGCCTCTGGTATCTGGACGAGTTCACCCAGTGGCAGTTCCTCGACTACACGCTCTTCAACGACACGGCTGCAGCTGGTGGCGGTGGCGGTGGCGGAGTCAATGGTCCTAGCGGTGAGACCGACGGGAACGGCAACAACAACGGGCTTTGATTCCTAAGAGGTTGTCGATCTAAAATATCTGAAGCGGCCAACGGGAAACCGTTGGCCGC
>JBLHHN010000093.1:0-18071 GCA_047616785.1 Verrucomicrobiales bacterium | reverse complement strand
GGAGTTATGGGCGCCGACTCGGCACAGCATCTCTCCGGAAACCATCGTCCAGACCTGCACCAAAGTTGAGGCAGCGGTTTCGCTAGACTTAGATTCGGTAGTGAAACCGCAAGACCTCTTTTTTTCGAGCCTGAAACTGCCTACTGGCCCCTGTCACCTTCCAGAGGTAGGCGAAACCATCCAGCCAACCTGACGGAGGGCCATATTTCTTTTCCCCCTTGCAATCAGATTTCGATCCGAAAGGCAAAGCGAATGCCAAACCATTGATTCGCGGGCCACAATGAGTCCTAATGGTGAGTATTTTCCCATTTCCATCCCAAAGTATCTAAAGTAGTCCCAATGTCCTTTGAATGCCCCAGTTGCGGAATGCTTGTGGCGACCTCGAGTGAAACTCGGTGTCCCAAATGCGAGACCCCGCTGCGGAAGACGTTTGTTCGGGGCCTTTTTGAGATCGACGTGGCGCATCGGGGCGAATCTTGGGAGGTGGCGGAGCGCAGGATCACGGATGCCTGCAGCGCGGCCATCTATGGACAGCACAAGGGGCTGAAAGTGATCCATGGCTATGGCTCCGGCAAAGGACACACATCCTTCATTCGGAGGTCGACCATTCCTCTGATGACCCGATTGGCCCGCGAAGTAGGAGGCAAACTCGTTCCGGACCGCAGCAATCCGGGAGCGCACATTCTGTATTTCAGCTGAAGAGGATGACGTTTCAGACTTGCCCAACCGATCTTGCTCCAGATGATGGTTCTTATGCCGTCCCTTCACTTTCGACTCATCCTGGCTCTCCAACTCACTCTAACGTTTTCCATGGCGGACACTCAAACTTTCTACATAGGCACTTACACTAATGGAGGTAGCCAAGGCATTTACCGATCCACCTTGGATCTGGAAACAGGGCAATGCTCGAAACCAATCCTCGCGGCAAAGACGGAGAACCCTTCCTTTCTCGCCATCCATTCGGAAGGCAAACATCTCTACGCGGTCAACGAAATCGGAAAATACAAGGGAAAACTCAGTGGTTCCGTGAGTGCGTTCGCGATCGAGCAGAACGGCGATCTTCGTTTCCTCAATGCGCAGCCCTCTCTCGGTGCGGCCCCCTGTCACTTGGTTCTAGATGGGACAGGGAAGCATGTGCTAGTCGCGAACTACAGCGGTGGAAATGTGGCGAGTCTTCCCCTTAAGAAGGGAAAATTAGGCGAGGCCTCTTCCATGGTGCAACATACTGGCGCCAGCGTGAACAAGAGTCGGCAGGAGCAACCGCATGCACACTCCATCAATGTCTCGCCAGACAACAAGCGGGCATTCGTCGCCGATCTAGGCTTGGATAAAGTGTTGATCTATGACTTTGATGCCAACACAGGTCAACTGGGGAAACAAGCCGTCACCGCAGGCTTGCTAGCGCCGGGTGCAGGCCCTCGTCATGTGGCGATTCACGGGGATCATCTTTACGTCATCAATGAGATACATTCCACTCTCACGCTATTACGATACGCTCAAGACGAGGGAACTCTAACACGAATTCAGACCCTTTCGACCTTGCCCGGCAGTTTCCATGGAACGTCCCACACTGCTGATGTCCAGCTTTCTCCAGATAGACGCTTTGTCTATGGATCCAATCGTGGTCACGATAGCATTGCTGTTTTCAAGATTGTTGATTCAAGTGGAGCACTCGCTCTTGTGGAGATCGAGCCGACTCAAGGAAAATCACCTAGAAATTTCGCGATTGATCCCAGCGGGAAGTTTCTCCTGGCTGAGAATCAGGGTTCCAACACCATCGTCGTCTTCCGCATCGACCCTCAAACCGGAGCGCTGGATCCCCTCGAACACCAGCTCAGGGTGCCGAGCCCTGTGTGTGTGAAATTCCTCCCGTAGTATCTCCTTGTCATTACAAAGACAAGACTTCGGGATTGAATTGGCTATTCTACTCGTTTACTTACCCGCATGAAGATCCCTGGCATCGAACGAGACGAAGACGGCACCATCGTGATCGAGATCAGCCAGACGATGCGCATCGTGGCATTGGCGGCGATCGCTCTTCTCGCAGTCATGTCAATCTGGTGGTTCGCTATCCGCAATGAACAGAAGACGCAACGCCAGGTTTCGAGGGTTCCGGGAAATATTCCGCTCAGTGAAGAATTCAGTGATGCCCCTGAGAAGCTGCTGCTGCCAGAGGAGACCATTGGTGTCGGTGAGTCTCTGCTCAATATCGAGCGTCTCGCTGGTGCTGATCGGGAAGAATTGGAAAAGATCTTCACTGGTATCTTGGAAGAAGGTTCACCCAATCTTCAGAGTGAAGAAATGCAGCTTTACAATGGGATGATCGCTCGATCGGCGCAAATCGCCCCAAATCGCGCGCTGCGGTTCTACGACAGGCTTGAAGGCAACAATCAGCGCCCCTATTCGATTGCTCAGCTCTATCGCAAGTGGATCCAAATCAACCCTGCCGAAGCGATCGAAACCGCGAAACTCCTCGAAGAACCCTTACGCTTTCACATCTTGGCCACGGAATTGATCGCCTTTGCCGATACTAATCCTGAAGCTGCCTTTGGCCAAGCATTGGTCACAAGCAAAGACTACTTCGTCAATGTCCGTCCGAACTTCATTCGCCCCGTGATACGGAAATGGGCCGACAAATCATTCAGCGCAGCACAAGCTGCCGTATCCAAACTGAAAGATGCCCCTGAACGCCGACAAGCCGCACAAGGACTCGCCCTTTCAAAGCTGAGTCAATCATCCCATTGGACCGACGCCTACACGTGGGCCCGCAAGCTCGAGAATAGCGAGGATAGATTATGGGCATCTCTGACACTTGCAGAAATGGGCATCTACAAATATCCTGAAGCTCTGGGTGATCATATCGATAACTTTCCTCACCAATCACTCAAACAGCACTTGCTCCGCTGCGTCGAAGCTCAGCGAATTGTCTCAAAGTATTCGCAAGAGGAGCGCTTTGCTAAGACGATGCAACTCTACCGTTCGATTGATCCCTACGACTATCATGGCCGACTCTGCGTGCTCAATACTTTTGAAAATGTGACTGAACGGGAGAAAGAATGCTTTGAGTTGAACAGTCGCTGGCGGGACTTAGGAAGCATCGCATTCGTGTCCGATGGTTTTAACCTTTGTGGCGATGTGCCACCTGGCATCCGGCAAACACCTCTGGTAAATCTGCTAGATCAAGGCAGCTCGAAACTCGACAAAGGCGATCTCAAGGGAGCCCAGGCAGATTTCCTGAGCTATTTGCACTTCAATCCAGAGACCGGGGATGTGGATCCTTACTTCACGCGATTGAGCAAGGAAGACCAAACCTGGTTAGGCCAAGAAGCCAACACTCTAGACAATGTGATGGTAGAGGCTGCGGATGTGCCAGAAGAAAGTGACCTCTATGCGGTGATGGGCGACCTACAAAAGCAATACGAACAAGCCACCGGAAAGCGTTTGGAAATATACATCTTCGAAGCCATTACCGGCAAGAAACCGAGTTCACTGTTTGCATGGGGGAAGCATGACAAAACCACTGTTAGAGAAGCACTAGACACACTCACTTACTACAGTGGCATGACAATCTTCCACAAAGAGTATGGCATCGTGGGCTTTTATTACCGAGACGAAGACGTCGGTTGGATGATGGGGACGCCGATCGAGTTGATCCCCTATAGCACTCAGTAACGGAGGCTCACCTCACTGCTTGCGGTACCACTTGCCCTTGGTGTCTTGAAGCCAAACTCCAGCCTTGGATTGTTTCCTCAACGAATCCGCACGTTTTTGACCCACGACGGCCGCTGATTCGCCGGTCTTTTTAGCGATGAGCGCGTAAACTTGTTTGCGATCGCCATTCTCTGCAGTGAGCAAGGCGGTTTCCTTGGCGCTCAATTTGCCTCGTGCTGTGAGGATGCCTTGATTGCTTTCACCGACTTTTCTGGAGGCCCGCATCGCATCAATCGATTCCAATCGACCAACCATTCTAGACTTAAGGGTATCACTGGAACCCTGGGCAAAGGCGCTTGAGAGCATGCCCACAAGGCATGCTAGCAGTGTTAGTATTGAGATTCGTCTATTCATGGGTCGTTGTGGAAGAGGTGTCGTCATTGGAAGCCACAGTGGTCGAGGCTTCATCCAGGTCTTCGAAAAATTCGTCGAGCTCTTTCTCCACCCGGACATTCACATTGATCTCAATAGGCTTGATCTCGTGGAGAGTCTCGATGACATGATTACTCTGAATCTTACAAGAGACCAAGAACGCCGGTCCTGTGAGTGCGAGGGCGACGCTAGTGGAGAAGAGGAAGGTTCTCATAATAATTTTAAAGAAGTAGCAGGAAGAGCAGCACTTTGCCAGAGTAATGAGTCTGTCTAACGCTTGGTATCAAGTTGCTTGCGGACAAGTAAGTTGAGCGCTCGCCTTACCAACTCAGACGGATCCTCGATGTTGATATTCAAATGAATTGGAGCGATCGCGGACCCGCCATTGCTATTGGGAATCTCTACTTCCTTGCGGGAATGGCCTTTAAGGCGAATTTGGCACGCGTAATCATTCTTCTCAGGATCAAAGAAGCTGATTCCTAGCTCATTCAAAACGAGATCCTTCAGTGCCGATTCGACGATCTGAAGGGCCTGAGGATCCTCCGTCAACTCAGCCAAAGGAACCCCGAGCACCTCTTTCGAATCCAAACGAAGGTAAGCTGTGGAGTCCGGATCCAGCGTCAAGCTGCCGCGCGGAAGGGTGAGGAGATCGTCCTTGTATCGCAGCCTTAGCTTGCCACTCACCACCCCACCCACATTGCCTTCAAAATTCAGCAGTTTGGCCAGGACCTCCAGCTTGATCTTTTTGAAAGTCACCACACTCTCGAAATCTGGATGCCCAGGATGGTAGGCTAACGATTGCATCGTGAGTAGCCCACCGATGCCGCTTGCCTCGGCCTCCTTGATCAAGACAGCTCCATCAGGGCCTAACGTATATAGAAATTTGCCGTTGTTGAGTTGCAATTCTCCCATGCGCCATTCCGTGAATGTGGCGCGTTGATCATCGACGGTGACGAATGGGCTGAAACTCTCGATGGCAAATTCTCCAGAAATCCCCCGCCCTGCCAACTTGCGTTCCGGATGATGATAGACACCACGAGCAAGCTTCAGAGCCAACCGATGTGTGACCTCTCCATCGGGCAACACCTTGATCTTGCCTTCCGCATTGAGGAAAGCTGCCATGGGCATCTGGACAAGGGCGCCAGCAAAGGCACCGAGCAGCGTGTTCTCAGGCAAATCCAGTTTAGAGAAGTGATAGTTAATTTCGGAACCTTCCGCTTCGCTGCGGTGATTCTCGAACCCGCCGGTGAAATCTTGATCGCCGCTTTTCCCTTTCAAATTCAGATTCAAGCGAGATTCCGAAGTATCGTAATGCCCCGTCATCGAGACAGCCATCAGTGTCACGGCACTTTCGTTGCGACGCACATCCGTCAGAGGAAGGGTCACCTTGATCTGAATGGCAGGCTGGGGAAACTGCCAGTTCGCCTCTAGCTTGCCGTTCAGCGCGAATCCTAGCCCTTTCCAATACGCCTGCCAACGTTGGTTCGGCTGTGTCTCTGCAAGGAGTTTCAACGCCCAGCCCTCCTCCCCTTCCTCACCGACCAACGTCACCGGGACTGGTGCGTAGACCTCCCCTTTCCCGTAGTCGATGATGTGATTGCCCTCGACTTGGAGATGCCCTTTGGAAAAGTCCACAATGACTTGCTGCAGAGACGCCATTGGCCAATCCAGTAAGCTCATTCTAGGCGTCCTTGCGATGATGTGCTCCCCTTCCCCTTCCAGATCGACCTCCACGGATGCGAGCTTCTGGCCGGAAAAGACCGGGTCTGTCAGTGCCAGTGTTCCTTTCCATGTCTCAGTGCCAGTGGTCGCCGTGGCAGACGCCTTCGCTGAAAAGTTCTTCTCATGCTGCAGCGTGATCTCCCCAATCTCGATCTGATGGCGAGGTACGTCTGTCTCTGGCAGGAAACTCCATTTGAGATGGCCTTCGCCAATCTGCCAGGACTGCCACCGCCCTTCGTTGATCATGGCAACTCCATTCCCCGTCCATGCCTCTCCTTTTCCCTCAGCTTGTACCTCAAGTGACGTCAAGGTCGCCCTGGCATCCTCTCTGTGTTGTAAGGCTAGCTTTTCCGTCTTTGCGGTCACACGCCACGTTTGGTCCCTTGTCCACTGTGCATCCAATGCCACCACGTCTGTTGAAACGCCTGCCAAAGGAAGGGTCACCTCTGTGAACTTTAGCCACCCAGGGAGATCTGAGACTGACGCCTGAACACTCGCTGCGGCCACCGTTCGTTGAGTATCCAAGGTTCCGTGCGCATGCATGATGGATTCACCAATTGACAAATCCGTCTGCCAGGTGACTGCTTCAGTGGTGAATCCTTCGGACAATGCCAGAGTGCCGACGAAGCGGCGCTCTTGTCCTGATCGTTTTAAGATAAGCGTGAGATCATCTACCTCCAAGGCATCAAAAGGAAAGATCGATTTTAGGGCTGATTCTTGGGGCGTTGAAGAAGTCCCCGACGGAACTTCGGGCAATGCCGGTCCTTTTGATGTCGGATCCAAGTCCAGGGTCAGGATGGCAGAGGGAGCGCGTAGTTTGGTGAGACGGGCGTTCTGAATATCTTCCCATCCGTAACTCGCGATGATCTCTGGAGCTTCCAAAGCCCAGCCATTGGCGGCGAAATCCACTTGGACCAAACGCGTTTCCAATGGTCCAACCGCATCGACGACAAACTCTTTGGACGAGAAGGTGCTCAAATCCAAAGATTGGCTGATCGCCTTTCCCACGAGCGGCGCCAGCGCCCAACGCCAGAATATTACGAGAATCAAGAACAGGATAAGGCAGGCGGCGAGCATTCGCTTTAGCCATCGCCATCCGAAGCCAGATTTCATCACTCAGAGAACATCTTCGGATACCAGTAGGAAAGCAACTTTCCAGTTGCTGGGCCCACCGATGACCAAGCGGAAACATCTAACGCCACATCCGCGACGGCGCAGGTGACGAAATCTGAAAACGGCTCACCTGTTAGATACTGAACGAGCTGCTCAGACCCTGGATTGTGCCCTACCATCATGAGATGAGACACGGAATCGGGACAACTCTGAATGACCTCAAGCAACGCAGAGACAGGTGCTTCGTAGATCTTCTTCTCCAACTGTAATTTTTCTAACGGATAACTCAAACCTCCAGCAAGAAGCTTCGCGGTGGTATGCGCACGAAGAGCCGGACTGCAGATGATCAGGTCTGGAGCATCGCCTCGTTCCTTCATTCTCTTACCCATGACGGGGGCATCACGCTGCCCCCGATCATTCAAAGGTCGATCCCAATCTGGAGTGGTGAATTCGCCCCAATCAGATTTCGCGTGTCGGACGATGGTCAGTCTGTATGGAATGCGGTCAAGGTGTGATCTGCAATCGGGCATAGGATTCGATCACCTGCAGGACGACCTGAGTCAATCCATTGCCGAGGTCTGTCAATGTCCCGGCATCGCTTGCCGACTTCCAGGTGATCAGATCATCGGATGTCTGCACGCTCACAGAGACACCATCCGCAGTCCTTGTCTGAAAGACAAACTCGGCGGCACCACCAATAGCCAAGCGCGCGCTGGGCTGGCTCCCTCCGATGTCCAGACCCATGGCGTATTCCTCTAACAATGAAACACCATCACCAGTGGGATCTGCCAAGGCATTGCCTCCGCGAGTGGCTAACCAGGCTTCAAACGCAGCATTCGGCTCAGGAGCGACCTCACCCGTTCCAGGGGATCCTCCCGCAGCACTGCTCGCGGCCCAGCTCTCTGGAAGGTCCGGATCTGGCTTGTCTGCCGGCCCCGTCAAGACGAGCGAGCGTCCTTCCCCATCGGCAGAACTCGGCCAAGGATCAGCATCATTGTAAGAAAATTCTTGGATCAGCCTATCATCCACAGCCCGCAGCCGGATCGTTTCTCCACTGTTACGCAACTGCCCAGAATACACTCCCTTGGCCGTGATACCAGGATAGCGCGAGGCGAAAGCCTCCGCATTTTCAACCAATACAAGATAGCCTCCTGCTTCCAACAGTGTCCCTTCAGGGAAGTCGTAATCAATGCCCCGCGTGAACCGAACTCCTGTAAGATCGATCGGGCTATCACTAACATTCTGCAGTTCGATGAACTCGAACTCGTCCTGACTCGTAAAGCCCGCCTCAATTTCTGCCGCACTAGGAGAAGCAGGATGATACATGATTTCGCTGATCACAAGATTCTCTACACTCGCAGAAGCCGCGCTGCCAGTGTTCGTCACCGTGATAGTATCCTTACCCATGGGCGCGAAAAGCGACCCTTTCGTTCCAAGAACATCAAGTGATTGCACCTCAATCGTGTTCTCGCCCAAGGCAAGTGGTAGGACCAATTCCCAGCGATCGCGGTCCACCCAAGTGAGATCGTAGTCCACGCCGTTCACCTGCACTGAGGCGACGTTGTACCAACCCTGGCCTTCCAACGTTAGGGTGGAAGACGCCACTTCAAAGTCACCTCCATCCATGCTCGTGATTGCGAAGGGCACATTCTCAAACCGCGAACGGAGTTGGCCCGCCACGTGACGGTTCCGTTGGTCAATGTAGTTGACGAAACTCGCGAGGTTTTCACTAGGGAGGAAGGTAGAGTAATGTTCGGCCCAAGATTCCATGTAGCCTTTGTTGAACACCGTTTGGAGCAGCTCATCCATCTGAGCGTAGTAGCTGCGAAAGGCGGTGGGGTCATCTAGCATATTATTGAGATCTCCGTTGCTTGCGATTGAAGACGTTGCTCCTTGATTGAATGTGAAATCCATGTCCCAAGGGAAGTACATCGCCTTACCTCCAGGCGGGAAATACATGATCATGTTATGCTGCGAACCGTTGGCGTAGTTATCCCCAATGCCAAAGAGATTCTGAATGGCATAGGACCGCAACCATTGATCCACATCGATCGTTGCATGAAGCCGCTCAATGTAGTTGGCGTCATTCGAAGAGCCGAAGAGGTCTAGCATGTCCATGACCCGAGTGTAGTCATCGGCGTCACGATTCATATCCACAAGATAGTGCCAACGGTAGGTTTCTTTGTCAGGGCCGAGGTTCCGATGATTCACGCCTGACACAGCATCCGGCTCTGGTCGTTTGTAACCATCAGCGTCATCGGTTGTTGGATAATAAATGAGTTCGTATTCGAACATCTGGCCATCACCGCCGTTCTCGAAGAGTCCTTCCAAGTACTCATTGTCATAACGTGCCATCAAGAGCATAGCAGAACCGGTGTGCCTGGGATCAGGTGAGACGACAAAGATCAGATCATCGTACATACCTGGGATGTCCCCTGCACGGTTGATGGCGTGTTTCACCAAGATCTCCTTCTGGCTGAACTGATTGCCAGCGCCTGATCGGTCTACGGCAATCGTTCCGTGTAGTCCACGATACGGATCATCCGAAGGCATTTTCAAAGAAAAGCCAGCACGCACAGCTTGATTCCGACCACGTTCACTTCCCTTCAGACGCACAGCAGCATTGTAGTACACACGCTGTTCACCATCGATCACCGTGCAGGGCATCCGGTGGTTGCTCATCACATTGATCGTTTCATGGAGACGTTCCGTGTCCGCATCCGTCATGACAATGCGCAGATTGCGTCCAGGCCCTTCGCCTTGACGTCCGTCTTCTAACGGAATCAACGCTCGCGACTCCGGCCCTTCCTTCGGCCACCAAGTCGTCGCTCCTTTGCTGTCCTTGCCTTCGATGTAGAACTGAATCTTCGTCTCATTGAAAGCTCCAAAGAGATTCTTCGCCGGCAAGGCTGGAAGCTGTGCCTGGTACTGCTCGCCATTGACCAATGTCATCGGAATCGAGTCGAAATCAGTTCCGTTATTCGACCACATCACTGTCAGAGATTCGATGCCATCAGGATCGGTCGCATCCACCGTGATCGTCACCGGCTCGTTGTCGATGCCCACCGCTGGGAAATGTGTCAGTCCCGTGTAGGCAGGTCCTAGATTCTCTTCGAAAGTGGAATTGATCGCGCCCGGAGTGCCATGCGTTGCCGGCATGGCGAGGATCGTCTTCTTCGCCAGGTAGTTGAAATAGAGTCGCGTGTGTAGCATGGGCGAGCCGCCTAACCATTTCGCACGGAAGGAGATTTCATATTCCGTGCCGGGCGACACACTGGTGTTTCCACTCAATGTCGTTTCGACTTGATTGTGCATGTGTTCGGTGGCCCCGGTGGCGACTACATGCAGAACGGTGTTCTCATCATCTGTGGGATCATTGACGATGACAGTCTTCCCATGGCCGCCGTGATTCCCGCGGAAGAGCCAACTCTGAGTGCCATCTCCACCAAAGATACTCTTGGCGAAAGACCGATTGCGAATGATGCCATTGGCCGCTCCTGCCGGATCCTCTATCACGGTGACGTCATCAATGAGAAATTCTCCAGCGTCTAACAGACCAAAGTTGAACTCATCCCATGAACTAGGGAAATTCGTCCCAGCGGGGCGCTCCGCCACGCCGCGATAACTGTAATTCTTCCATTCACTTTTGCTGCCTTCGTCACTAGCCGCCCAACTCCCAGGCTTGGCATTGTCACTGCCAGGATGGCGAAGCTCCAAGCTCGACCCACCGGCATCGGCGTTACCAGGCCAGCTTCCTCCGTCGAAATAAGTCACCTCGTCCGCTGGATTTCCCGTGGAATCTCGCAATGCCACACGAGCTCGATCGTTATTCAAAGTCCCACTAAAGTCTCCTAAGACCGTGATCCCCGGATGCTTGGCCCGCAGACTCTCCGCATCACCCGCAATGACAAGAAAAGCCCCTGGCGCCAACATCGTTCCGTCAGGGAAATCGAAACCTACCGCCCCATCCAAAGACCAATCCGTCAGGTCCACGGCCGCGTCACTGCGATTGGTCAGTTCGATCCATTCTTCTGGGTTCTTCTGATAGAGCTGTCCTTCCGTCTCACCTTCATAGGTCGGGCGGTGATGGTACATGATCTCATTGATCACGATAGCATCTTGCAAGATGACTTGATTCGGCTCACCCGGAGTATTCTCCGTGGCAATGTGCCAAGCCTCGCCATCCGGAAATCTAGCGCGTGTCCGTTGGCGAAGTACCACAGCATCCAGCACTCGATCCACTGTTGGAGGAAGTAGGAACAGACGATCACCACCTAGCAAGTTCTGAAAGCCAAGTGTCTCACCAGTCACTGAAACGACGCTTCCAACCACCACACTTTGATCAGTGAAAGTGAAAGTCTCTCCACCACTCGTCTGCACGCGATAGCCTTCTAAAGGCAGAATCGCATCCGTCAGCGGATCAGGACAGGGGCAGAAGCCAAGCTCTACGAAGAAACTTTCCTCACCTTGGCCAGCGATCTCATTGAACTGAATGATCGGAGACACCAACCCTCCTGGAAAATTGATGCTGCCAGGCGTGCCACCCATCTCGGCACTCCAATGCCAAGAAGATGCGTCTGTGGCTAACAGCTCGGTCTCTTTCTTTGCCAGACTCACACCCGAGCCATCTGGTGCTACGGGCCAATCTCCGCGATCATTGTAGTCCAAGATACACATCACACGCCCACTGTTGTTGAGCAGTCGAAGCTCTTCGCCGCCATCATCCAGACGTCCTGTGAATGGCCCCATGGAGTCGGGCACCTGACTTGGGTCTCCCGCCACCACGAGGTAGCTGTTTCCTCTGGCGATCGTGCCTTTGGGGAAAGTGTATTTCACCGCCCCTTCCAAAGACCAATGAGAGATGTCCACATCCACCCGGTTAAGATTGACCAGCTCTACCCACTCCGTAGATGTCGTCTCGGCGGGATGATACATGAGTTCGTTGAACACAAGGATCGTGTCTTGCTGTGCCGACAGCGAGAGCATGCTGGCGAAGAGGCAGGGAATCAGACTGTAAAGAAAAGGAGGTACGCGCATCATAATTTAGGGTTTGTGAAACATTACCGAGATTCTCTGAGAATAGTAAAGCGAAGTGAGCTACAATTGACACGATTGCCGCGCTCTCGATGGTCAAACACATGATATGGAAGAAACTGGGACTCTGGGGGGCGACGTTGATGGCCTTCTCGGGCCTTGTCGGTGCGGATACTCTGATGTTGAAGAACGGTGATCAGTTGCGAGGAGTGGTGCTCCGTGAAAAGGAGGATCATCTCGTTTTCAAGGCGGAATTGCTGCCTCAACCTCTTGAGATCCCTCGCGATTCTATCAAGAACGTGATCGTAAAGAAATCTGCGCCTGCCACACCTCCGCCAGTCAGACCTGTGCCCACGGTCGAGGAGGATCCTTCTCTAAAATTGCCGGAAAATTGGGCCGCCCGGGTTGCCATCGGTTTCTCGGACCGCCAGACTGATACTCACGAGCACCGCGAAACCTCAGCGAAAGGTAAGCTCGCTTGGAAAGGGAAACGACAGGAAGCGGAGTGGAAAGGTTTCTATCAGTATCACACTCAAGATGGTCGGAAATCAACCGATCGGTATGGCGCGTCTCAGCGCGTCAAACATCGCGGTGATGAGAGTTTCTACGTTCAAGCACAGACCAAGACTGAGATGGACCAAGTGACGAAGAAGCGGGCCGAACTTTCACAGACGGCTGGCCTTGGATTCTCGCCGGTCAAGAATGACAAGATCACACTCAACGTGACGCCCGGAGTCAAAGCGGAACACATCATGGAAGCTGAGAATGAGGAACAGAATGGCACCGCTTACAAAGCGCATGTACAGCAAGACTTGCAGTGGAAATTCAGTGACACGGTCTCCGTGGGCCAAGGACTCAATTATAGCGTCGATCCGCGAAGCTCTGAGAACTGGGACATGGACATCAACGCCTTTGTGGAAACGAAAGTGAGTGAAGACGTGAAACTCCGCCTCAACTATCGCCGCGATTTCCTCAATCAAGCAGCGGGGGCTCCTGACATAGAAACCTCCGAGGTCGGGGCCTCGTTAGTCTGGGATTTTTAAGCACGTGCCTAAGAAGACATTCTACCAGTGTCAGCGCTGTGGCAATTGCTGCAAGTGGCCGGGCGAGGTGGTGGTCAGCGATGGTGAGGTCGATGCCATTGCGAACTATCTTCAGATGCCTGTGCCCGAGTTTATCGAGCGCTACACCAAGATGCGCGCCAATCGCCAAGGACTGACATTGATCGAGAAGCCGAACGAAGAATGCATCTTCCTCGACGGCATCGATTGCACCATCAATGATGCCAAACCGGATCAATGCCGTGGTTTTCCCAACACTTGGAATTTTCCTGGTTGGAGAAAGGTGTGCGAAGCGATTCCCGTGAAGGTGGAAGCATGAATCCGGCGTGAATCCTACTTGCCACGTCTCAGGTTCAGCCTTTCCTGTCTAAGCTATGAGCTACACTAACGAGCGCCCACGTTCATCCACCAACGGATGGTTGTTCTTTCTTTGCCTGATCCTAGGGACCATGCTAGCCAAGGATTGGTGGTTGGAACGCCGTGCCACACAGCAGGTCCGCGAGGTGATTCCGCGGAGTGATCTGGCTGAAGATGAACAAAGCACAATCGCTCTCTTTCAAGAAGCCTCGCCTTCCGTGGTGCACATCACCAGCATCTCACTCCAGCGAGTGCGCCGAGACCTTTTCACCTTCGATGTGCAGAAGATCCCACAAGGCACGGGAACGGGCTTCCTTTGGAATGACAAAGGACATGTGGTAACGAATTTCCATGTCATTCAAGGAGGCCGTGAGGCGCAGGTCACTCTGTCAGATCAATCGGTCTGGGAAGCTACGGTCATCGGAGCCGAGCCTGACAAAGACCTTGCGGTGCTTAAGATCAATGCCCCAGAAAGCTTGCTCCGTCCCTTACATCTTGGCGAATCGAATAACTTGCAAGTTGGCCAGACGGTTCTTGCGATTGGCAATCCCTTTGGTCTCGATCAAACGCTCACTACAGGTGTCATCAGCGGACTGGGCAGAGAGATCGAGTCCGTCACTCGCAAGCCTATCCAAGGAGTGATCCAAACAGATGCAGCAATCAATCCAGGTAATTCAGGCGGGCCTTTGTTAGATAGTAGTGGCCGATTGATCGGTGTGAACACGGCCATCTACAGTCAGTCGGGGACCTATTCGGGCATCGGATTCGCCGTTCCTGTGGATACGGTCAACCGAATCGTCCCTCAGCTCATCGAACACGGACATGCCATCAAGCCTGTGCTCGGAGTACAACTAGTGGAAGATGCTGTCGCTCGCCAGAGGCGGATCTCGGGAGTGTTGATTGCCCGTGTTCAGGAAGGCACAGGTGCTGCTGAAGCAGGACTACGTGGCATTGGTTACGATCGCTATGGCCGTGCCGTCCTGGGGGATGTCATTGTCGAAATCGAAGGGACGCCAGTTACTAATCAGAACGCGCTCTACCGTGTGCTGGACAACTTTCGTATTGGGAATCAGGTGAGGCTGAAGGTACAATCTCCTGGTGAAAAGGCCCGCGAAGTGACGGTGACACTGAGCGCGAGTTCTTAAGCTAACAGAGATCGGAATAATTCCGGTCGCCGATTGTAACGGCGCTCTGTTGGATCCGTGCTAGTCTCCTACAAGATGGAACGCAAGAGAGAATACAAGCAGCTGTCTACGGACCTGATCATCGAGACGACTGAAAAGCTGGAGCAGCGTCTGGAAGCACGATTTCCGAAAGCCAGTCTCAGGCGTCTTTGTGAGGACCTGGTCGTTGTGAGCCGTCTCGCCCATCAGCGCGCCGAGGAATTTCGCAATCCCCTGATCGGCCTACGGATCCTGTCCGTCATCATTGTCATCGCCATCTTGTCAGGCACCGCCGCCATGATCCTAGCACTGAAGAACAACACGGCGGAGTTGACGCTGGTGGAGTTCATCCAAGTGCTTGAAGCAGGGATCAATGACATTGTTCTCATCGGTGCGGCCATCTTCTTCCTCGTGACCCTGGAAGCCCGCGCGAAAAGGCGGAGAGCGCTCGAGGCGATTCACGAGATTCGCGCCATCGCCCACATCATTGACATGCATCAGCTGACCAAGGATCCAGTCTATGTCGTGACCGATGGCCTCATCGGTTCAGCGGAAGGCGAGCGCCCAATGACGCCTTTCGAACTGAGTCGCTATCTCGACTATTGCAGCGAAATGCTCTCGCTTTGTGGAAAGATCGCAGCGGTCTACATCCAAGCCTTCAGCGATCCAGTCGCCATTGCCGCTGTGAATGAAATTGAGAATCTCACTATGGGCCTTTCTCGAAAGATCTGGCAGAAGATGCTGATTCTGGAGCATCAGATGAGACGCGGATCTCAGCTGGAGGAGACCGAGCCAGCCTTTGGAGATGAACGGGATACACTGCCTCGACACAATAAAGACAAGGATGAGCCTCTGATCATCTCGGCGCGCTAAGAGTCTTTCCGGAGATCTCATCTTGATTTCTCAGCTAATTTAGTTAAATTAAATTAACTATGAAGGTTCCTAAGCTACATACCCTCGGTGCTGTGAGCGCTCTTGCATTGAGTGGTTGTTATTCTGATGGCTATTACGGCCAACAAGATGGTGGTGCTTATGGCCTAAGCGGCCATAATCAAGGGGGAGATTGGTATGCTAACAGGCAACAGCCTGGTGGCGTTCCGGCACAACAACCTCCCGCCGACTACGGCTCAGAATCTGGTGATGTCATCACACTTCCTGCCGATGGCGGAGGTTATGATCCCGGACTCCCTGCGGGTAATGGCGGCTTTGGAGTGCCTTCGACTCCGGCTGGAGGAGGCAGCGGCCAGACGTACACTGTCCAGAAAGGCGATAATCTTTATCGAATCGGCAGGACGCACGGCGTCTCGATGCAGGATATCATGCAGTTAAATGGCCTCACAAGTTCGACTATCCTTCCGGGACAGCAGTTGAATATCCCTTAAACTCCTCACTTTATCTTTATCTGGTGCGTGATGATCAGCGGGGCAAGCGTTATGCTTGCTCCGCTTTCTCGTTTGTGGGGCATCTCCCAATAAAGGCTTGGGCAAACTTCAATTGACTGTCTGCCAACCAGTCGTCTCGTAACACGGTCAGGTCATGAAGCGTTTCTTTCACATCGTTCTCGTGGTTCTTGCGTGCGTCGTGGCAGGATATCTCTTTTCACAGGATGGTTTGACGATCCCCAAGTAGCACTCCGGGCTTTAGAAAAGCGAATGGTCGAACCGACCTCGGAGCAAAGCCTTTGCTGCAGTGAAACGAGATGATGCTCCGTTACTCTCCCTTCTCAGCCGAGCAGGTGTCTCCATGGAAGAGACGGATGCCGAAGGGAATACTCCTCTCCATCGTGCAACCCAGAAAGGACGCTGGATCACGGCAAGCGGGCTGATTGATGACGAGATCGATATCAATGCGCGCAACAAGGCAAACCAAGCTCCGCGGCAAGCCGTCCTCTACTCGACCAACTTGCCGCTTGCTGAGCGTTTGTTTCAACGCGGCGCCGATCCTAACACAACGTATGACACAGGCTAACCTGCATTGATCGCTGCGATCAGTGCCAACACTGGCCCTATCGTCAGCCTACTTCTCAAAAACAAAGCAGATCCTAACATCACCAATGAGAGTAAGGCAAATCCACTCTATTTGGCGATTCGGTCAGGGCAGGCAGACCTCGTGCCCGAACTCCTACAGGCGGGTGCCTCTGCCAAAACGACCACGCCGGAGGGACAGCCCGTCCTCAACTTTTTCTGCCAACACTATCAGTCGTGCGGCTTCGATGAAGAATCTGGTCTCACGTTGCTACGACAATCGTTGAGCGCGGGAGCTGATCCTTAAGCGATCGATCCCAGTGAAAAGCCTCCACTGAGGCACTCCTTGGAACAAGGATTCCAAGCAGGGGCCAACGAACTCTTACCTCAATGTCGTTGTCTTAACGGACTTTACCCCGCCATAAATCAGTAATTCCACTCGCTGCAGCCTTAAAAACAAGGTTAAAAAGAGCCCTAGCGTTGTGTGAATTATTTCAACCCAGTGGGGTATGCTAATTTCAAGGATTGACCGGCGTTGGTTTACGGCTCTGTTGCTAGAGATCTGTTGTTCTGAGTGACAGTCCTTACAATCTCCCTGAATTTCCAGAATCCTGTAGCCATCCAGCTGAAATAACAAGAACAACGTTAACTCCTTGTTTTTCAATGACTTGGATCCGAATTCATCCATCGTTAGCGGGGTAAACCCCGTCTTAAGGAAACTGAGATCTAAGATTGAATTCAAAAGGATTGATGTTAGTAGTGCGCGCCTGATAGGCTAAATCTAACTCACCACTACTAACCACCCTATAATTACCATGGACTGAAAACAGCTATAGTCACCACAGCGCATCTTTGTTAGGTATTCTGCAGAGACAACTTTGCGATCCTAATTTCATCTCCACTCATCGGGTCGATCCGAAACACTTTACTCGGGAACGGAAGCTCCCGTTTTCCATTCTTGGTTGGTTGATCCTGACGCAACTTCGTTCCGCAATTTAGCTTGAAATGGAGCGATTCTTTGAACGTGCTTTCGATCAAATTGATCACGTTCCAGCGCCAAGTTCCTTCACCAGAGCGCGCAAGAAGCTCATGGCGTCCGCATTCGTAACGCTCAACTGGAAGGTCCAAGACACCTTCGCACAGCACGTAAACGGCGATCACGAATGCACGCGCTGGCGTGGCCTAAGCCTCAAGGCTGCAGACGGCTCGACACTGAGACTGCCCAATTCGCCCGAGATCGTGAGTCATTTCGGCGGCATGCAACCAGCGAAAGGAGACTTTGTGCCGATGGCAAGAATATCTTTCCTCTACGATGTCCTCACAGAAGTCGTTGTGGCCGGAGAGATCACACCCTATGGCGTTGATGAAGGAATTCGGCAGTGCCCCATGAATTGTTAGAAATTGGCTGGATGGTTTCTGGCTCCGCAGTTACGCGAAGTCGGACAAATACAAACCATCCATGAATCACATTGAAATCATCCAACAGCTAGGTCAAGACGATAGCAAAGAGGTCTCCACGATATTCGACGCCTTCATCCGAGGCACCATCCGTAACACGTTCATCGACATCATGG
>JBLHHN010000092.1:0-18111 GCA_047616785.1 Verrucomicrobiales bacterium | reverse complement strand
CCAAGCAGCCTGGATCAAAGCAAGCCAAGACAAAGCCACACAAATCACGGCTGAACACGTGCAAAGCATCATCGGCACCATCCCTGCGGTGAGCGAAGGGCAACGCCCACCGCTCAACTAACAGAATAATTTTCTGGTGAAACTGAGGCTGGGTCTGCTGGAGAGCAACAAGACCAAGGGATAGCCAGGCAGGTACGACGAAGAAATTCGTTAAACCCGAGAGGCGCATGGTTTATTCCATGCGCCTCTCACTGTATCAACATCTCTTTGTTGCTTCCTGCCATGCCTAAGAAAACTCATCCGAAGAATCCCCACGGCAGAAAGTGAAACTCACCACGGCACAGAACGAAACTCACACAGCACAAATTGGCTTTAACTCCACGGTTGTTAGCGCTTCGGAAGAAGCGCTGGCACATCACCCACAAAGGTGAGGTTTTTGTCATCAAGATCGGCCAAGAATTTCTGGCCCTCCGTCAGATTGGCTGGATGGAGGGCCAAAAATATTCGCGACGCCACCAACCTAGCCTCTGATCAAGAAGAACTTTACCAAACTCGCACTTTAGTCATCGTCGATGCCGGAGTGGCAACAGCAGACAACTTAACATTACTGCGTGACCATGGCTTCTCCTACCTGGTCAATGACAGCCGCAAACATCGAGGACGTTATCATCCAGAATTCCTCGTATGGGTGTGACCTGGATATAATGCGATAAATTAGCCTCCAACGATTCTCCTACTACGGCAGGGCGCAGCTGACGGCCAAGACGTTGGCGATCCTCACCGGAATCCAGTCCCTGTGGAATTCAGGCATTCAAGAAATACCTAGAAGCTTTTTGAGCGTTGCTAGATCATGCTTCAACGCAGCAATGTTCTCGACGGTGTCGGCATGCTCCAGATACTCAACATGCACGGTGAACGGCACGTCCGCTCGATGCTTTGCTAGATCACTGAAGAATTTTGGCTCGACCATGCCACTCCCTAGCGGCACATTCTTAATCTTTCGACCTTCCCAAACAAAGTCTTTCACATAGACCGCGCCAAGTCTCGGTTCGATCAATTTCCAAAGCGTTGCCCACGTGGTGCCGCCCTCGACTGTGGCGTGACGGATGTCAAATCCCACAGCCATTTGCGTGGGTTCGATGCCTTCCATGAGAAGATCAAGATCCCATAGCGACGCGCCCACATACTTCGTTCCCGCATGATTTTGATAGAGAGCTTGGAGTCCAAGTTCCTTGTTCAGCGCGGCGAGCTCCTGAGCCATCGGACGAAACTCGTCCAACTGTCTCCGAATCGGCTTGTTCAAGTCGTAACGATAGTAGCCCATGCGATAGCGTTTCACGCCTAACGACGCGGCGACACGCAAAGTCTTCTCCATCAGAGGATCATCGGCTCGGACCACATCCGATGCCATGATGGTGATCACTTGACTCTCCTTCTTCAACGCCTCGACCAACGAGGGCAGACCTTCAGCGACCGCTTCGGGTTCCACTTGTCCGCCTTTTCTAACCGTTGCTTCAATCCCATCACAGCCTAACTGGGCGATGGTCTTGGCCAGCTCTTCGTGCGAGAAGCTTTGAACGAATTTGATAAAGGCGCAGATCTCAAACTTGGGGGCCTCTGCCTTCTGAGCGTGCAGTGATGAAGCCAAGGATGCCGCAGCAGTTGTCGTGAGGAAATGTCGTCGTGTTTTCATGGTTGAATGCCAATCTGAGATAGCGTGTAAATGGCGAAGGTGGCAAGCCAATGCTCACCTTCATAGTGTCCACTGAAGACATAGCCAAGCCCCGCCTTGGTATGCTCAGCAGCCGCATTCTCGATCGCTTGGCGGCGGGGATGATCCTGATCAAGGGCCGAAGCGATGCCGTTGAGAGTCCAACCTCTCGATAGATTCAAGCCAGCCAGATGAACCAGTTTGCCATCCGTCACATCGCTGACTTCTACAGGCACGAAAAGATTGCCAAACTCTGGCAAGAACGCTCCTAACCATTCCGCATACGCCCCTTTAACTAGCACCCTCCGCATAAGGTCAGCTTCATTGAGACCTCCCGAAAAGAAATCCTCCCCAGATGGCTCATACGCAGGAGGGTAGTCACGATCCTTCACATAGAAATCGCGCGCTCGATCCAGGAGCAAGGTCGCCAACTCATGATTCTCCACTGTCCTGGCGTAATCCAGTGAAAGCGATAGAGCAAAGGCTGTATCAGGATGAACTCCCGTGCGAATAGGCCAACTCAGCCTCGGAAGATATCCCTTGGTCAGTTCGACGATCTTGTCCTCCAACGGCTGAAAAGCAGCAGCCCAGAGCTGCGCTCGCTCGTCATCCCAAGAGTGCAATTCCGCCGCGAGCCGCAGAGTCCAAGCCCAACCATACATTCTCTCGAATGAGCTGTTCCCCGTCTCCTCAAAGTAGGCCACCTCCTTCTTGATCCCTTCCATCTGAAATTGCTTCTCTAGCACCTTCTCTATCTCCACGGCCACCGGCGCTTCGGGATAGGTTCGGAGTAAGTGAAGCAGCATCCAATGACCGTGCACCGAAGAGTGCCAATCAAAGCAACCGTAGAACACCGGGTGCATCTCTTTCGGGCCCCGAACGCCTTCTGCCGATCTGATGACGTTCGAAGGTTTGTTAGGATACTCTTGAAAGATTCCCCTAAGCGCAAGCTGCGCAAAGTCGTTCACTTGAGAATCACTAAGACGCTGGCCAATCTTAGGCAAAGCCGATGGAGTTCCTGTGGTCACGAGCCAGCCTAACACATCCGCTGCATCTTTGGGAGACAAGAGATCACGATAATTCGGTGGCATGAGAGAAACAGGCAACTGGCGGAAGGATTTCACCCGCTTCCGCAAGATCGTCTGTTTCACACCGCCCGCCATGGCCAAAGTCAGACTGGTCGCTCCATCGTCTTTGAGAATCCCAGCGGCGGCCCCACCGTCTTTCAACTCAATCACTGTGGTTTCGAATCCAGGTCGAATCCGTTCCTGAGGAATGAGAAGCTGCCGCAAGAGTGCTTCTTCACCCGCGCCTATCTCACCAAGAATGTCTGGCGCCACCTCATACCCCACATCCCCTACCCGATGGCAAAGGGCGCAATGCTGCTGGAAGATCGCCTCACCATGACCTGTGTCTCGAGGAGACGCCAAAGCTCTGACAAAGCGCTGGAATTCCTCATCATCCAAGTCGGCGGCCCCTTTCTCTATAGTCGTGAGATCCAGAATTTCCAATGTCTGTGCACTTTCCGTGCGACGCTTGACGACATCTTGAAGGGCTTCTATCACTGCCCCACTTTTCCCTGGGTCATTCCCAAGAAGCTCGAGCATTCTCACCTCACATTGATAAAGTGAAGACGTGATCGCGATCGGCAGCCAGCGGACATCCCCATGCTTCCGAGCCAAAGCTTGCTGCAGCTGGAGACTCTCCTCTGTCGCCGACTCTCCCAGTGACAACGCCGCTTGCAAGATGACGTGACCGTCGACTTCAGATTCGAGAGCGGTCTTGATCGCCGTCATCACTGAACTGTCATTCACACGAATGGCGTCCTCGGCATAGCGCAAAGCTCTGACGCGGATCGTAGGATTCTCGTTTCCAAGCAAGGCCACCAAGTCACTGCTCCGAAGCTCGTTCCAAGCATACAACAACTCCATCGCTAAAAGCGAAGTCTTGGTGAGATCGCGAACCGTCGCCACCGCTTCACGAGCATCACGCTCTAGTAGTAGGCGCTTCGCAGTTTCGCGCCGCCAGATTGAGCCACTGGTTAGGTTCATCACCAATTCCTTGTTCGAAAGTCCTCCTAGATTGGGGGATGGCAATGGCTTTGCCTCACTATGGGTCAATCGATAGATGCGACCTCGGTCGTGCCCACGATAGAGCCCATACTGCTGCTGCAAATGACGCGGGATGGCTGAATAATCTTCGATGATCTCGCGGTAGTAATCGACGATCCACACCGCACCATCTGGACCATGGCTCAAGGCCATCGGATGAGACCATGAATCCGTTGAGGCTAGAAACTCTTTCGACGTTTCGTCAGGATGCCGACTAAGCGTGTGAAGAACTTCTTTGGGATCTTCCTGCTTTGAAAAGACGCCACGAAAGATGAAGTTCTGCGCCGGATCACAGGCGAAGAACTGTCCCTGAATGCTTGGCATGATGTCATCTTGATAGACAAAAGGCGAACAGCCAGACGTGAACCACCCACCCGGATCGCTGTCCGAGGCTCCGTAGCGGCTGCTATAATACTCGAAGTACTCGGCATGCTCGGCACGCTTCTTTCTCCATGGATGCGGCTCGGAAATTGGATAGGCTCGGCGATCAGGGGTGATGTCTTTCTGAAGACCGTCACTCGCCGCGTCTGGATTCCGAATGAGATAACGATAGGACACAGGAGCGATTTGAATCGCGGGAGCCGTCGTACTAACGACGAACCGGTCCCCTTCTGCCGTGTAAGTGAACCCAAACGTATGGGTCCCTCCAGTGACGGGCTCAATCACTGTGCCATCAGGCCGGATTCGGAAATCTGTTCGCGGCAGCTCGACAGGCTTCTCAAGATGCGGCCCAGAAATGAGGCCGCCGCCTGCCCCTCGCCCAAAGGTGATCCAGCCATCCTCACTCCACTGCGGGGCGTTGATCCCTCGCTCAAGAGGCCCTAACTCAAACCCCGTATAGAGCACCTCCCGTTCTTCTGCCATGCCATCACCATCTCGATCGGCGAGAAAGACAATGTCAGGAGCGCAAGCGGCAATGATACCTCCACGTGCAGCCACCATCCCGTATACGGGTGGCAGATCCTTTGCAAAGACTACCGCTTCATCCATGCGACCATCTCCATCAGAGTCTGCGAGCCGTTTGATCACACCATTGGTTCCTGACAATGCCGCCTTCTTGAAACGCTCATCAGCCTGAACACGCCGCACCTCCAAATCCAACTCGCCCGTCTTGTTCAATGCCTCGATGTCCAGCTGACCTTCCAGATTGTAACCATGCAGCTCACTCACATAAAGCCTACCCGCAGCATCCCAACAAACACCTGAGGGCGACTGAATGAGAGGATCACTTGCCACCAACTCCAAACGAAAACCTTCAGGCACTTGATAGGACGCGACCGTTTCTTCGGGAGTCCTTGGCTGAGGCGCATCACGAGGTTCAGGAATCGCAGCCTCGGCAATCGAGAAGATACCTAAGACCATGAAAGAACGAAAACAGACATGCATCCATCTTGCATATCAGATTCTCGCTGGGAATGCCACACGGAACCATCGGTTAGCCAGACGTTATCGTAACTCATTGACTTGCAATAACTCTTCGAGCTTGTAAAATTTTGACAAAATCCTCTTGATTTCTCCGAGCCTAGATAGATCTTAATGGATTATGGAACTCGAACATCAAGAGGAGGCACCAGATGGTTCAGGTTCCTCCAGACAAGAAGGTTAAGGTGCTGGTCCTTGGGGCTGGCTTCGGCGGTCTCGATTGTTGCAAGACTCTCACAGACCCAGGTTTCGAAGTCACTCTGCTAGATCGGCAGAATCATCACTTGTTTCAGCCTCTTCTCTATCAGGTGGCCACGGCAAGTCTTACCGCACCAGACATCGCGGCTCCAATCCGAGAGATCCTCGCAGAATACAAGAATGTCCATGTGTTCATGGAAGAAGTAACCTCGATAGATCTTGAGGCCAACCGTGTGATCACGAAGACGCGAGAACATCTCTACGACTATCTTGTGATCGGCCTTGGCGCGCGCACCGGTTACTTTGGTCATCCAGAATGGAAGAAGCACGCGCCGGGTTTGAAATCTCTCGAAGACGCGCTCCACTTACGACACAAGGTACTTCAAGCGGTCGAACAGGCAGAACTTTGCGATGAACCTGAGGAGCGTCGCCGACTTCTTTCGATTGTCATTGTCGGCGGAGGACCGACGGGCGTGGAATTGGCAGGTGCTTTCACAGAATTGATCCAGCGAACCCTGCGCGATGGATTTACCAATGTGAGGCCAAGTGATCTAAAAGTGACTTTGGTGGAAGCCGCACCACGGTTGTTAAGCATGTTTGATGAGGATCAATCGGCCTATGCCAAAGAACGCCTGACCAATCTTGGCATCGATGTCAGGACGGGAACGATGGTCAAAGACGTTCGTGAAGGTGAAGTGGTCTTGGAAGAAACCACTCTAAAAGCAGCGACGATCATCTGGGCAGCGGGCACGGAAGCCAATCCAGTGACGGGAGGCTTAGACGTGGAGAAGGATCGCAGCGGACGCCTCGTGGTGAAACCAGACTGCAGTTTGAAAACCCATCCTAACGTGTTCGCCATCGGGGATATCGCGCATTGTGAGGATAAGAACGGCGTTCTCGTGCCTCCGTTGGCCTCGGCGGCTTGCCAGATGGGCAAGCACGTGGCCAAGATGATTCGGGACGAGGTGAAGGTGAAACGAGGCTCCATGCGCAAACACGCGCCGCTCGTGAGACGGCAGTATGCCTACTTTGACAAAGGCATCATGGCCATCATCGGCAAATCGGCAGCGGTACTGAAGGCGAACCGACTCAAGATGCGCGGCTTTGTCGCTTGGTTAGCGTGGCTTTTTGTCCACCTTCTCTTGCTGGTGGGCTTTCGCAATAAGCTCGCGGTGCTCTTGCAATGGGCCTTCGCCTATCTCAAAGGAAGACGAAGCGCTCGGATCATCGTCTCTCCTGACAAATGATTGCCTAGCTGATGCGATACTTGGACGCGTCAAACTTCCACTCCGCATGTGCTGGCGCTGGCTTGTGGGGCTTTGGATTCGGCTTGTAGTAGGTGACCAATCCACCGCCAATGGCGGCCAAGGCGATGCCTGCGACAAACTGCCAACGAATGCCATCCCACAACTTGTGCATGGAGATACCGACCAACGCGTTCACAATGGGAGCGCCAGCGAATATGATGGTCATCACGGCAGCGGGCGTTCCTTTCGCACCAAATGCTAACAAAACGAAAAGCGCACCCAGAGCACCCACAACTCCGGCGATGAGACTCCAAGCGGTGCCCTTCATAGGAAAGGACCAGTTGGCTCCTTTAGAAATGAGGATGATCACGGGCCCAAGAATGGCGACGAGGAAATAAGCCACACCAACTAACAAGAAGGCCTTGATGCGGGCGGTGCCTGGATCGCCTCCAGCAGTCATCATGCCCATAGAGCCAGAGTGAAGGAAGATTCCATACACGCCCCAAGATAGGACAGTCATCAATGCAAAGGTCAGCCAGCTCATGTCGATAGGTAAGGTTAAGTTCAGTCAATGGTCAAACAGCAGCCACGGCGGAATCGATCTTCTCGCGAATGGCCTCTGGAATGTTCGTGGCGCGCATGCGCTTGGTCTCCTTGTCAAACCGCACGCAGATGACGGTGAGATGCCCAATGGCAACCGCACATGAATGCTCTTCTGTTAGAAAACGAAACTCATAGCGCACGGTCTTCGCTCCACGGTCTTCGACTCGAATCTCCACATCCACCGATTCCTCGAATCGAAGAGGCTTCCGATAGTCGCAGGTCGCCGAGACCCGAGGCCAGCCAAAGCCGGGATAGTTCTCCAAGTCGGTCGCAGCAGAACCTCCGGGATGGACCGAAAAGCCGAGCGACCGGAAGAAGGCGTGCTCCGCATTCTCCATGTAGCGGAAGAAGTTGGAGAAATGCACGATCCCCGCGAGATCCGTGTCCGCGAACGGAATGCGCATGCGATGGACGAAGACGGGATTCAATGAGCTAATATCCATGTTAGCTAACTAGCGGTCTTGGCCACGGTCTCATAGATCGCAGCAATCTCCGTGGACATGCGTTCAGCGGTGAAGTACTTCCGAGCGCGTTGCCCGCCCTCAAAGCCCAACTTTCTCCGACGCTCTTCTAACGAAAGCATCATCTCTAACGAGTCCGCCAAATTAGCAGGATCTTCTGGATCATAGAGAAGCCCGCCACCAGTTTTTTCCAAGATCTCAGGAAACGCCGCGTGATTCGGCTGCACCACGGGCACTTCGCAAGCCATGGCTTCCAAGAGATACAGTCCGAAGGACTCGCCATACATCGCGGGCACTGAGAAGACGCTCAGGCTCTGCAGAAACTCGAGTTTGGCTTCCGAACTAAGGTTGGGAGTGATCTCGACGTCATCCAGCAATCCGGCATCATCGAGTTTCCGTTTCTGCTGATCAATGAATTCCCCATCGATCGTCGTCTTGGCTCCAGCCAAGTGAAGCTTCGCATTCACGGTCCCGCGCTGACGCAGATCAATGAACGCATCCACCAACGTGTGCAATCCCTTACCCATGCACATGCGCGCAAGGTACCCAATGACTGGCGGACTTAAGCGTTTGCCAGAGTCTGCACTGAAGGCCGAGAAATCAATGCCGTTGTGCACGGTGACCACTTTCTTATCTGTCAGCTCTAACCGATTCCGCATCGTTTCGGAGTAATAGTCACTCACCCCAATGTAGCGCGAAATGTAGTTGCTATTCTCTCGGAATAGATCCCAACTTTGACGCCGATAAGGTTCTGGTAGAGTATCGAGAAATGAGTCCTCGCCTTGCAAGGTACAAACCACCGGAATCTTGAGTTCTTCATGCACGGACTTGGCCACTCCTGACAGAAGACCATTGGAAAACGAAATGATATCTGGCTTCTCCTGCTTCTTCAGCCACGAGATGAGTTTCTGCACTTCCTTGCGCTGTTCCCCATGAGTCCCTTTGAGGCTTGAAACGGTCATTTCCCCTAAATCCCGCGCGCGTGTCATGCCCGCCTTGTCCACGAGGCCGAGCAGGAAAGATTCCCGATTAAAGAAGCGATCCAGCCACCAGGGAGTCCAACGGAAGACGCGGAACTTCTGCTGGAGATACATGTTGATCCCTCCCAGAAAGAGCGGGGCGAAAGTATCCTCATGCACGTCATCCGTCACCATCGGCAAATAGAGCGGAACGAGGGTCATCTCATGTCCCAGGTCTCGCAGCGCTCGAACCATGGCATGGTCTCGAAGACAACTTCCGCAGTGAAAGTTGCCGGTGCCAGGGGTGAGATGAATGATCCTCATGGTGACTGTTCGTGAGCTGAGAAGGAGGTCATGGTGGGATCTAGAGGGAAAGGCAAGTGGATTCTCAAATCTGCCTATTCCAATAACAACACACTCTCACCTCGCAAGGGAAAGGGGTGGCATAGGTATCGCTTATCCTCAATGCTCAGCACCTATTCCAGTGATTCCAGATGACTAGAGCGAGATTGGCCTTACATTACGATGATGAATTTGAGGAACATCTTGGACGCCCATCGCGGTGCTGTGACGTTGAAGGATCAGGCAGTCAAACAACTGCAGGAAGCCTGTCAGGATATTGACCAGGTCATCAATTATGTGGTGAAGCCCATTTTCGAAGAGGCGAATCGGCAAATCGGTGACGGTGGGTTCGATGTCGGCATCGAAGTCGAATCTCGCATGCTGGAATCGCATAGCGCGAAATTCCGATTCACGGCAGCCTGCGTCCTGACCGCTGGGAAGAGTATCCCTGCGTCGACGCTGATCTTCGATGGCAACCCACGGACAGCGATGATCGAGTTTACCAAGGTTGTTGGTGGACTGAAACATGAAGAGGCCTTTCCTATCTGCGAAGTGACGGAGGAATTCGTCGAGAAAGAGTTAGAGATGTTCGTGCAAGAAGTCTTTCCCTCAGACCTCTGGTAGCACTGCCGGCTCAGCCACCGATAAACCTCGGCGGCCGTGTGCCAGCTCACCTGGCATTTGGGCAAATTCGCCCATCGCACTGACCAACTCCTGGAAGTCGTGTTTCTCCAAATTGCCGATGAGGCAATCGGTTAGGTCTGGACGTAAGTCAGGATACTTCCGTATCAGTTTCCCGAAGCTGAACGATTCGTCGTAGAAGGCGTAGACGATCTTGCGCATGAGCTCGACGCCCTCACATATTTGCTGGCCGTAGCTATCGAATTGACTCGCAGAGGTGTCTCCTTTCTCCAGGGCGGCATGGACAGCGTCCGCAGCCATTTGGCCACTCTTCAGCGCAAAGAACACGCCTGAAGAGAAGACAGGATCTAGAAAGGCAAAGGCGTCTCCGACAAGCATCAAGCCATCCGTGGCGCAGTAACGTGAGCGGTAGGAATACTCCCCCGTGACCCAGTATTCGCCGAACTGTTCCCCGACACTGAGATGATCCTTGATCCAGGCATTGTCCTCAATGGAGTTGGCCATGACCGTGGCCGGGTCACGACTCTCAGCAAAGAGATAGTCTCGCTCTGCCACTATCCCGACGCTCACAATATCATTTTTCAACGGAATGTACCAGAACCATCCTCGCTCTGGCAAATACGCTACCGTTGTCGATCCCGCAGCGAGACCTTCATCGCGCATCGCCCCACGATAGTACGTCCACAAGGCGACCTTGTTCAGTTTCGGATCACGTTCTCTCCACCGATTCTTCGTCACAGCCATGCTATCACGGCCCGTCGCATCAATCGTGATCGGCGCGAAGTACTCAATCACTTGCCCATCACTGTGCTCCGCTTCGACTCCGATGACCTCGCCGGCCTCTCCTTTTAAGAAGCTACGCACCTTCGTTTCCTGCCGCACCTGAGCTCCCTTGGATTCCGCATTCTCCAAAAGCATGAGATCAAACTCATCCCGATTGACCTGCCAGGTGGTCGAAGACGGATGATCATGATGCTGGAAGAAATAGAACGGCTGAGATTTACCGCCGTCTTGCGTAACAAACTGCACGCTCAATTTCTGTGTGAATCCGAGTCGATCCATCTCAGGAATCACACCAAGCCGTTCCAATGGGAAGTAGCAGAACGGCATGAGCGATTCTCCCACGTGGTATCTGGGGAAACGTTCCTTTTCTAGCAAGAGAACACGTCGCCCATGCTCGGCAAGCAGGGCCGCCGTGGTAGAACCGGCAGGGCCGCCTCCGACGACAATGGCATCAAACTGGTTGGCTTGGATCATGATTTGAAAACAAATACGATTGTGAAGGGCCATCGGTGCCCTCCGTTGGGGGCAAGATCTCGACAATCTCGGCAAATACTTTGCCGTTCATCAACGCCAGGACATTGCACCGTCCGTAGAGGGTCTCCCCAAATGTCGCTCCCAGCAACTTACCCATCAGAGCGTCTGCTCTAGTTCGGAAATAACCACGTGGCGCGCTCAAATGCTCGAACTTCTCCTCCCCGAGGATCCCTCCGAGAGGCCGTTTCGCTTCCCGCACCGGTTGGGCAACATTCGGAGGTAGGAGATTGAGATGAATCTGAATGGCCCCGAACTCAACAGGCCTCTGATCGCCCCCCCGACGAAGAATCACTTCGCGGGTCAGAACCGGCTCCTCAATCTCCAGCGCCATGACTTCAAGCGCGAGAGGCGTCCGATGAAAGTCCTGCAACCTCGGCGTCATGTCCGAATGATGCACTAGCAGATGCTTGTACGGCTCCGGCATGGCTTCCCCATGGATGAAGGCCACCTCAGGAAATTCACCGCCGGCCTTATTATAAAAGCTTGTCAGTGGTGCCAGATAGACCGCTCGCTGCGACTTAAGTATAACGGGCATTCCGATGTTCTGGGAGAAAGAATTCGTGAAGCAATCGGTCGACTTGGAGAAGGCCCTCCCGGCTCAGAACGACGGCATCTTCTTCGAGACTGATGAAACCCTCAGATTGCAGAAACGCGAGAGGTTTGGCAAAACGTTCTAACACGTCCACTCCAAACCTCTCCTGATAGTAAGAGGGACGGATGCTGCCTAACTTCAATCGCAAGATAAACTCACGCACCAAACGCTCTTCTGCATTGGTGGCGTAAGCCCGGAAAACGGGACTCTCCCCACTATCGATCGCCTGCATGTATGGACCCACATCGGCCTGATTCTGATAGTGCACGTCCGCAAGCATACCAAACGAAGCGACCCCCAGAGGCAAGAGATCCGCGCCTTCCCAAAGTGCATCCCGATAGACGAATTTGAATTTGTCAGGATTCTTCACCACCGTGTAGGCGCTGCTGACGCCGTACCCAGCCTTTTCAAACTCGGCGAAAGCGTAGTCCACCCAGCGACGCTTCGTCTGCCAATTGGCGACTGGCGCGGTCAGCTTGCCGGTCTCTTTCATCTCCTTGTAGATCGTCGTATTAAAGGGCACTTCCATTTGATAAATGGTCACGCATTCGGGATCCAAACTGATCGCTTTCTCGACGACGCGTTTCCAATTGTCCTCCGTCTCATCCATCATTCCAGCGATGAGATCGATATTGATTTGTGGAAACCCTAGTGCCTTCGCTTGATGATAGGAACGCTCGATCTCTTTCCCACGATGGGCTCTACCATTGATCTCGAGAATGTGATCATCAAAGTTCTCCACGCCCAGACTCAGACGCGTCACCCCGATCTCACGGATCTTCTCTAGCTTCTTCTCGGTCAAGGTCCCCGGCTCGCATTCGAAAGCGACTTCCTCAGCCTCATCCCAAGGCATGATCGCCTTCATACGATCCGTCAGATCCTGAAGTTGATCGATATTTAAGTAGGACGGTGTGCCACCGCCGAAGTAGATGAATTTCGGCTTCCGGCCCTGCAAATAAGCACGTTTCGCTGTGATCTCGTACTCGCGAATGCCTGCATCGATGTAGGCTCGAATCTCAGACGCATTCTTGTCCGTGTAGACTCTGAAATAACAAAAGTGACAGCGTTTGCGGCAGAATGGGATGTGGAAATAGACTCCTAGAGGCACGTCCTCGGGAGCAGGACGATCCAGCACCTCCTCGATGACCGACTTGTACTCAGGTTTCCAGAAAGAGAAGGGCGGGTAATTCGCTACAAAGTAATTTCCGACTTCGGTCTCTTCAAGTTCCTCCGACTTCTCTAAAGGGATTTTGACAGTAGGTTCGTTCATTGACATAAAATGATTGGTTAGGAACTCTTCGGCTTAAAGGCATACACAAAGCCATCCTGTGCGCCGACAACAAGCCGGCCTCCTGCGATAGCTGGGGCTGCGGTGATGGCGTCGCCGACTTCGTAGGACCACACTTCTTTTCCAGCATCCAACGACACCGCATAGAGACGTCCATCATCACTCCCGAAGTAAACCAGCGGCCCAGAAACCACAGGCGAACTATCAATGCTACGACGCGCCTTGAAGAACCATTTCACGGCTCCATTCTTACGGTTCAATGCATAAAGTCGCTTCCCACGATCCGCCACGAGCACCGTATCTTCAATCACTGCGGGGGACGCAAAGTAGGGAAAGTCACGTTCCTCATGCACCCAGATTTGCTTCTTTTCCGCGAGCGAATACGCCTCAGCCTGATTGCCATAATGCGCCAGGTAAGCGACACCATCTTTCACCGAGACAGAGTTGGCAACGTGAGACCCGACCTCCATCTCTCCGCGACTCTCACCCGTCACCGCATCCACCATGTAGAGGATCGCATCGCAACCTCCAAATAACACTTTCCCCTCAGCGACGGCAGGCGTTCCATTGACATAATTGCCAGTCTCCGCGGCCCATAGACGCTTGCCAGTATCCGCATCGACGCAGTGCAGGAAATTGTCGTAACTTCCGACATATAAAAGGGTCTTGTCCTCATGCTTGAGGAAATTCACTCCGCCCAGAATCTCGCCCTCGGTGGCGTATTTCCAAAGCTCTTCACCGGTGTCTGCCTTGAGCGCATAAAGGTTCCCATCGCCAGATCCGACGTAGACCCGCCCATCGAGAACACAGGCCGAACTCTCCAAGGTATCGCCCAGCTGTTTCATCCATTTCTCCTTGCCCGTCGCCAGATCAATGGCGTGGAAATCACCATCTTGGCTTCCAATAAAGACCATTCCATCAGCAATGGCAGCGGTCGCCACGATCGGCCCGGTCAATTCCAGCTTCCAGGATAGCTTGAGAGGAGCGGCGAGGATTTCTTTGGCAACACCGTTCAGAGCACCATTTCCCCGGAAAACTGGCCATTCAGCCTTTGGGGCCACCACTTCCTTGGGAGATTCCGGCACCACAGAATTCGGCTCAGTGGCCTTTTCAGCCAATAAAATGCCCCCCAGAATCAGGGAACAAATTGCAGTCAGTCGTATCATAAGCGCACCATTGCCCGGTTCAACCCTAGGCTCAACGGAAAGGCTCACAGGCCTGAGGCTTTGTATCGCGCCGATGGCATAGGCTGCTAAACTCATCCTATGACTCTCGAATCCGTGATGGAAGCGCATCGACGCATCAAATCCCACCTCCACCAGACGCCCATCCTCTCGAGTTTGTTGCTGGATGCCCATACCACCGGCGCGCAGCTGTTCTTTAAGGCCGAGAATCTTCAGAAAGTCGGCGCCTTCAAAGCTCGAGGGGCCCTGAATGCCGTCTTGCTCATGGATTCCCCCACCCTGGCGCGCGGTTTGGCCACCCATTCTTCAGGAAACCACGGAGCTGCGCTGGCCTATGCTGGACGCATCGTCGGCGCGCTGGTCCATGTCGTTATGCCCGAGGATTCGCTGCCAAACAAGATCGACGCCGTGCGCGGCTATGGCGCGAAACTCACTCTCTGCGCGCCTACGCTCGAAGCGCGAGACACCGCGTGTGAACGCATCGTCCGGGAAACGGGTGCCACGCTCGTTCATCCCTACGACGATGATCGCATCATTGCCGGCCAAGGCACGGCAGCCCTCGAATTTCTCGATCAAACGCCAGAATTGGACATCCTCATGACGCCGATCGGTGGTGGCGGACTCATTTCGGGCAGCGCCATCGTCGCCAAAGGATTGCGTAAGGATCTGCACGTCATCGGCGCCGAACCTGCGCATGCAGACGATGCCTTTCGCAGTTGGAAAGCTGGTGAACTTCTCTCTCCGAACAGCATGAACACCATCGCCGACGGTCTTCGTGCAGGGATCGGGGTGCGGAACTTTCGCTACTTGAATGAACTCGTTGATGACGTCTTGCTAGTGTCCGAGGAAGCCATTGTTAGAACGACCAATCTCCTCATGCACTATCTCAAAACGGTCGTAGAACCGTCTGCGGCTGTTCCCATGGCAGCAGTCCTCGAACATCCGGAGAAATTCGCAGGGAAACGCGTCGGCATCATTCTCTCGGGTGGGAATCTCGATCTCGATGCGCCTCCATGGCTCTGATGGGATGAATTTACTCGCGCATCGGAAGTAAGCTTGGCATGGAACCGGTATGGCACTGAACTACATCTGGGTAGGCTTCTTCCTCATCGCCTTCATCACGGGACTTGTGAAGCTGCTCTTCTGGGGAGACATGACGGTCTTCCCTGCCATGGTCGATAGCCTTTTCTCCATGGCCGAGACCGGAGCGACGATTTCGTTAGGGTACATCGGTCTCATGACGCTTTGGTTAGGCATCATGAAGATTGGCGAGGCAGGCGGCGTGGTGAACTTCATGGCACGCCTCGTCGCGCCATTCTTCACACGGATCTTTCCTGAAGTGCCTAAAGGCCATCCTGCTTATGGCTCCATGATGATGAATTTCGCCGCCAACATGCTAGGGCTAGACAACGCGGCGACACCTCTCGGCCTCAAAGCAATGAATCATCTGCAGGAACTCAATCCTAACAAGGAAACTGCTTCCAACGCGCAAATCATGTTTCTGGTGCTCAACACATCGGGACTCACCATCATCCCTATCAGTGTCATCACACTCCGAGCCGCCAATGGCGCCGTCAACCCAACTGACATCTTTGTCCCCATTCTCATCGCCACTTACGTTGCGAGTTTGGCCGGTTTGTTAGCCGTCGCGATCGTTCAGAAACTCAATCTCTTCACGCCCGTGGTCTTCGCCTACCTTGGCGGCGCTTCTGCACTCATCGGCGGCATGACTTACTACTTCGGCACGCTTTCACCAGAAGCGATCCAACAACAGTCCACGCTCATTGCTGCCATTGTCATCTTCTTGCTCATAGTTGTCTTCGTTCTCTCCGCTGTGATCGCCAATATCAATGTCTACGAAACCTTCATTGAAGGCGCAAAGGACGGCTTCGGCGTGACCATCAAGATCATCCCTTTCCTGGTCGGCATGCTCGTCGCCATCGGTGTGTTTCGAGCTTCGGGAGCCATGCGAGAGATCGTCAATGGCGTCGCCTGGATCGTTGGCATGTTAGGCTTTAATACCGACTTTGTCGATGCCCTTCCCACCGCGATCATGAAACCGCTGAGTGGCAGCGGCGCTCGCGGCATGGCCGTGGAGGCGATGCAAAGCTACGGTGTGGACTCCTTTGTCGGGCGTTTGGCCTGCGTGTTCCAAGGCTCCACGGAAACCACGTTCTACACGCTCGCCGTGTATTTCGGCGCTGTGGGCGTGCGTCGGACCCGCTACACCGTGACCTGCGGATTGATCGCAGATGCAGCTGGTATCATCGCCGCCATCTTTGTAGCTTACCTCTTCTTCCATTAATTCATCATGTCCTCTCGCCGATCGTTTCTCAAGGCTTCCGCCCTCACATCCCTCTCAACGGGCCTTGCCAAAGCCCAAGAATCCACTCCGTCCAATCGTGTCCGCGTCGGCGTGATGGGCCTGAGTCGCGGGATGGCTCATGTAAAGAGCTACCTCGAGATTCCTGGCGTCGAAGTGGCCTACCTTTGCGACGTGGACAAGCGTCGGCTCGAATCCGCCGCCCAACACGTGGCCAAAGAACAAGACACGAAACCACAAACGGTCACGGATTTCAGAAAGATCCTCGAGGATAAATCCATCGATGCGCTTTCGATCGCCGCGCCGAATTTCTGGCACGCACCAGCCACTATCATGGCCTGCCAAGCAGGCAAACATGTCTATGTGGAGAAACCCGGAAGCCACAACGCGTTTGAGGCTACCCGGATGGTAGAAGTCGCGCTCGAACACAAACGTGTCGTGCAGATGGGCAACCAACGACGGAGTCTTCCCTCATTCATCAACGGCATCGCTAAGCTCCATGAAGGGGTGATCGGCAAAGTCACTTACGCACGTTGCTGGTATGACAATGCCAGACAAGGCATTGGCAAGGGCATGGAAACTCCCGTTCCAGATTGGTTAGACTACGATCTCTGGCAGGGCCCTGCGCTTGAGCGTCCTTACAAAGATAACCTCGTGCATTACAACTGGCACTGGCATTGGCACTGGGGCAACGGCGAACTGGGAAACAACGGTGTCCATGCGCTCGATATCGCGCGATGGGGGCTGAAGGTCGATCTCCCGCAGAAAGTCAGCTACACCGGCGGACGCTATCATTTCGACGACGATCAAGAAACACCTGACACTGGCGATGCCGTCTTTGATTTCGGTCATTGTGGTGCCAGCTGGCACGGCAGCAGTTGTCATCGGCGCAAGCCCGAGGGGCATCCCTTCGTCGCCTTCTATGGCGAAGGCGGCGTCATGGCTTTCGCCAGCAGCGGCTATGAAATCTTTGATCCCGAAGGCAAAGTGATCGAGACTGTCGCCCCAGATTTCAGCGACCTGCATCATTTCAAGAACTTCATCGACGCCATTCGAAACGGTTCCCCGCTGAATGCACCCATCGCCGATGCTCAGCAGAGCGCGATGCTCTGTCACCTCGGAAACATCGCCTACCGCCAAACCGCCACGCTGAAGCGGAAGCCCGAGGAATCCTGGGGAAATGTGATTGGCAAAGATTCGCCTTCTTGGAAGCGCGAGTATCGCGCAGGGTGGAATCTTTCGACCTAGCCGCCAGCGCTCAAGGCCATCGGTGGTTGCGCTAGAATGATCCCTTTGCCTCGAAATTCGACGAGCAAGGCTTCGAGCACTTTCGATCGAATCCGCGTGCGCCCTCGGATGTTCTTGATGCGATAACGCCCCTCGATCAAGATGCGCAGCCGCATCCGAGTGAGAGTCGAGCATGTGTTCGGTAGGATGAGCCAAATGGGAATGGAAATAGTTCGAACCATCGGACTGGAACGAGGGAGACAGCACAACACACTGAGCAATCTGGTCTACAACATGGACCGCTTTGCCTTCCTGATCCGCTGAGCGGCCAAACCAATGGGAAATCGATCAATGAATCGACGCAATCAAGAATCAAAGATCAGGCCGAGATCGGCCTGAAATATGCCATCAAAGTCGCGCATCACTACGAATGAAGCCAGCGAAAATCATTTGCAAAATGATAGTCGCCGCTCAACAGCAGCAT
>JBLHHN010000091.1:0-18324 GCA_047616785.1 Verrucomicrobiales bacterium | reverse complement strand
TTAGACAAGACGGCCGCGCTGGGTAGGCCGGGCGGCATGAGGCCGCTGGCCCAGGCTCCGATCAAGACGCAGGGAACCCAGACGAGCAAGATGCACAAGGGATGCGCGACCAATGTGAGTTTGAAGGCGTTGGCGCTGCGAGCGGTGAGCCAGTGCTGGAAAAGGTGAGGGAACATGCCGACACTGAGCGGAATGAAGAGATAGGTGAGGAACATCCACGGGGACACGCCGAGTTCACGTGAGGAGTCGACGATTTGATCACCTTTCTTTACCTTGTAATCCATTTCGAGGACACGACGTCCAAAGTGCGGCTGGTAGCCGACGAGAGAAGGATCAGGATCGCCTTGCAGTTTCCCCACGACCTTGGGCGTGTCTAGCTTTTCCACTGTTCCATCGACGATGCCATAGTTCTGCACCATCTGTCCTTTCTCGTTGACTGTGAGAGGGACTTTACTCGCTTGTTCTAGGCCGCCGAGGCTCTTCAAGATGAGGGTGAAAGCCACAATCCCCATGACCATGAAGACGATGGTTTGGAAGGTGTTCGCCCAGGCTGCACCACGTGAGCCGCCTGCGAAGACGTAGGCTAACACAATGATGCACACGCCGAGACCGCTGAGCCATGGAGGGATGCCTCCGGTCCATGCGGGGTTGGCATAGGTTTGGGTGAAGAATTCAGGAAACGCGCCGCCTGTCACAGGAAGGATCGTTTTCCCTGCGCCAATAACGCCGATCAAGAGATAGGGAATGACCAAGCCAACGAGGATCGGAAAGAGGAGGTAACCGATGCCATTCGACTCAAAGCGTGAGCGGAAGAATTGGATCTGGGTGACGAAGCCATGCTTCATTCCGAAACTCCACAGACGGATGCCGATGGCAAAGAAGCAGATGACATGGACCAATCCGGAAATAGAGGCCATGAGGCCATAGACACCGATCCCGCGTTCGAACGATTTGCCAGTGGATCCCACCAAAGCAAAGGCCGTCATGGTCGTGCCGAACACGGACATGAGCAGCAAGAACGGCCCGATGGAGTGGCTGGCGACAAAGTAATCCTTGCTCGTGCCTCGAGAGAGACGGCTGCTGAACATGCCGAGCCCTAGCAATACGGCGAGATAGCCGAGAATAACGATGAGTTCAGTCATCGGATAGTGTATTTCTTCTCCTCAAGATTTGTCTTCACATCTTCACCTGTCGCCCAGCGAATCAGATCATGCGGCCATGCGAATATGATGGCTAGCACTGCCAGCACTGCGACAGCAATCGAGAAGCAGGCATGATATACCAAGCCGGTTGGCATGAAGCCGAACATCAGATTCGTATTCTCCCACAACCAGAAATCTTGGTGCAGGACGAGCATGGCAAAGGCAATGCCAGTGAGGAGTTTCTTCATGGGTGTTGGATAGAACGGACGTTCATGTCCGTTAGGTGTTCTAGAAGTGATTCGAGCCGAGGGGCAGACCTATTCCTTCTTCGCGCTGACTTTCACCGGAGCCGCTGCAGCGTCCATGCTGAAGGCGTAGAGATGAGATTGCGTAGCTACGTAAAGCACGCCGTTCGCGACCACTGGGCTCGCGTAGATAGGACCGTTAAATTCCACTGCGGGAAGATCACCGTCTTCACCACGAATGACTTTGAGTTCCTTGCCTGCCGCGAGAACGATCAACTCACCTTCTTCGGTGCCGACAAACACTTTGCCATCAGCGACCAGGGCACTGCCCCAGATGTGACCGAAGGTGTCGTATTCCCAATACTTCTCGCCGGTCATGGCATCGAAGCAGTAGGCGAACCCGCGGTAATCACAGGTGTAAAGCAAGTCATCGACGATGGCTGGAGTCGACATGCTGCGTTCGATGCCTTTGAAAGTCCAAACGGCCTTGCCGGAGATATCGCCTTTCTTGGCAGGGTCAATGCAACTGAGCATCCCGACGCCTTCGCCGTGCTCTGGATCTTGACCTGTGAGAACGTAGACCTTGCCTTTGTAAAACACAGGAGTAGCAACAATCTCGTTAGGACCCTTCGGCTTAGGATACTTGACCTCGCGGTACTCAGGAGGATTGGCGTCGAAGCGGAAGTGCTCTTTGAGAACACCAAATTTCTCGCCGTCTTCCTCTTCTTCCACAGGGACGGGATCGAGCCCGTAGCACCAGCCATCACCAGCACCGAAGATGAGCATGTCTTTGCCATCGACCTTGGCGAGGGCAGGGGAGGCCCAAGAGCAGTGCAAGACGCGTGAGCTGATCTCGGACACTTCTTCAGCGACGAGTTTACCCGTCTTGGCGTCTAACATGATCAAGCTTGGCGCCGTCGGTGCTGGTAAATTGAGGTGAGACCAATCGACACCGTTCGATGTGGTGGCGATCACTTTATCACCGAGCACCATGACAGAACTACTTGCGACATTGTGCGGGAAGACACCGAGTTCGCCGCGCATGTCGTAGACCCAAATGATATCGGCATCTTTGGAACCGACCTTGGCGGGCTCCTCACCGGGAGCGACCATGTACTTGCCTTCATCTTGCATGCCTTGGTTCCCATTCTTCTGGCCCTCGACATCGAAGCAAACGATCTCACAACGGTTCGTCACCACATAGCCGCGATTCTCGACGATCGTGGCGCTGGAACAAATCCCGAGGAATTCCCAGTCGGAAACTTTGCCCGCGCCTAACTTTGGCACCACCAGCTGCCAAAGATACTCGCCTGTCTTCTCGTCAAAGGCCATGACATTGCCACGGTCTCCAATGTGATTTGGATCACGAGGCTCTTCATTGTTCGTCCCCACAAAGACCTTACCATCTGCGATGGTCGGCGTGCCGTAGGTCTGTGACCCCACCTTCGCGACCCATTTCAATTGATGGGTAGTGGCCATGTCGACTTCTTCAGTGCCTTTCTTGAAATCGCCAGGTTTGATGAGAGGGCCTGGAATGTTCTTTTCCGTCGAAACCATGTTCCGACTGTGGGTACCTCCCCATTGAGACCAATCATCGGCTAGCAGAGTGCCGCCAGACAAGCCGAGGCCACCGAGTAGTGAGAGAAATGTGAGACTTTGTTTCATGAGTCGCTGTGTAGTTGTGATTGTGATGGCTGGCTACTTGTTCGAGGTGATGGCGATGTTATCGACAAACACGCGCTTCTGGCTCTGCGGAGAGAACCCGACGATGCCTGGTGAACCATGGGTGTTGGCATATTTGTGATTGTATTCGATCGTCCACGCTTCTGGCTCGGGCTCGCCTTTGATCCACGCCTTGCCGCGCACGATGCCGGAACCGTCGGCTTGCACATCGACCCGTGTCTTGAGCGTGTACCAAGTCTTCGCCTTCACCGTGAAGGGCACGCTGTGTTTGATTCTTTCGTGGTTGCTGCTGATCTCGATCTGCTTGGCATTGCCCTGAAGGGAAATGAGGTAACGCTGATTGATGAGGCCAATGTCACTTTTGATGCGGCGCGTGCCATCTGTCATGACGTCGGCTTGCAGCGTGTAGTTCGACATATCGGCTGTGCCAATGAACGACGTCGCGCGCTGGAAGAGATTGTTGTCCAGGGTCTTTGTCAGGACCTTGCTGCCATCGAGATCGCGGACTTCCCACTTCAGGCGAGCGCCAATCCATGGCAGAGGAGGAAAGGCGAAATTCACACCGTCCAACTTGTGTGGGATGGAGAGATCATAGCCCTCGAAATCTTCTGTGTAAGGAAAGTTTCCTAACAAGCGCCCGCGCAACAAACCTGACTTGCCTTCTGCAGTGCCTTTGAACATGCCGGCAGATTCTTTGGCGGCCGCTGTGGAAACGAGTTTGTCGCCATCGATCGTCGCGTCCAACTTGGCTTTCACTTTGGCCGTTGGAGGAATGAAGGTCTCGAAGGATGGCGTGACTTTCTTGCCTCGCACGCCGGCTTGGTCGATCTCGTAAGCGGTGACTTGCACGGTGTCACCAGCAAGAAGGGTGACTTCGTTAGGCACAATCGTGATCGCCGTGGCTGGGCCCATCTTGAGAGGCTCTTCAGTGGGGACAGGAAGATAGTTGATCTTGTCCGTCTTCATCTTGAAGCAGTAAAGCTTGCTCGTGGTGTGGACATAGACATGACCATTCCAGACAGCGGGGGCTCCCAGGCAATTGCCTTCCATTTCCATTTCAAAGATGCGCTCCGCTTTCTCATCGCTTGGCTTGATGACGAAGAATTTGCCGTTGTGCGTGGGCACATAGAGAATGCCGTCGGCATAAGTGGCAGAGGCGTGAATGTTATCCGAGTCTAACTTCTCGCGCCAGAGAACCTTTCCTGTCGTGACATCGACATTGTCGAGATTGCCTGTCTTATCGATGACGTAGGCACGATCACCCACGAGGCAGGGGGAACTGGTGAAGGCGACGAGGTCATTGCGCCAGAGCTCGCAACTCTCATCGAGCACGACCTGGGCTTCGCCAGGGCCGATGAGTTTCTCAGGAAGTTTGAGGGCGATCATTCGACCTTCGTTCGTGGTGTCGTGGTTCTCCTTGCCGTGAATGCAGATCAGAGATCCGTTAGGATGGATCGAGAGCGTGCTGTTGATGCCGCCTTTGGAGAAATGATAGCGCCAGAGCGATTGACCGGTGTTGGCATTCACACAAACGATGTTTCCACAGCCTGTGCCTGCGTAGAAGACGCGCTTTCCGTCGCGAGTCTCGAATACAGGGGTGGAGTTCGAGCTGTCCTTGGGAGGTGTGCCAGGCTCGGCGGACCAAAGTGGCTCGCCTGTGTGCTTGTTGAAGGCATAGAAGCGATCGCGTGCCGGACCCTGGCTGCCCCAGAAGCTTGTGATGCCACGAGTGATGACCATGTCACCATCGATGACAGGAGCGCCGGTGCGTCCGTTGGGAAATGTGAGGCGACCGTAGCTCTCCATGAGACTGTGTTGCCATAGAAGGTTGCCGTCTTTGTCGAAACAGCTGAACAAGCCCGTCGATGTCAGCAAGTAGACATTGCGCGTTTCCTTGTCGACCTTGGGACTTCCGGTGCCGTAGCGGCTGTAAACCGTGTCACTGATGAAGTCATTGAAGCGCTGTTGCCAGATCTTCGTGCCTTTGTCCGCGTCGAGGCAGGAAAGGACGATCCGTTGCTCAGCCGCATCCTTATCGCCATCGTATCCGAAAGAATAGAGCCGACCATCAACGATGACCGGACAACCACGGCCGGAGAGGGGATAGGTCCATTTGAGAGATTTCTCGCCTTCGAAGGCCCACCCTTCATACGTCTCGGCGCTGACGCCTGTCTGGAAAGGGCCCCTCCAGTCAAAGAGGTTAGTCTGGTCCTCGCTCTGCGCCTGGAGACACAGGGTCCCCGCGGCCAGGGCGAGCGCAATTGTCGTGCCAATCTTCGTCTTCATAGAGAGGGTCGTACGCATACTAACTTCAATCATCGGTGATAGGTTCTGTTGCGGTGAAATTCCTCGTTCTCACCCCGTGGCACTGTGAACTGGCGCCTAAAGGTGTCAAAGGATTCTCCGTAGAACTCGGGGTAAATCGGGGGATTCCGGAGCCCGACCGTCACGGCGTGATGACCCGATGGTAGCGGCTTCTGCCATCAGAAATTGGCAGAGTGAGCGTTTGGCGGGCGCCATCACCGACCAAGGGTGGTTCTTCTGTCACACGCTGCCAGTTCTGCAGATCGCGGCTCTCTTCCAAGCGGTAGGTCTGGCCAGTTTCTGTCGGCCAGCTGATCGTGACCTTCCCTGACGGGGTGGGTTGAATGGCGAGGTTGCTAGTCTTTGCGATTGGGTTGCCGTTCAAGAAGAGCACATCCAAATCGGTGAAGCCTGTGATATCGGTGATCCGATTGTTCGACGCTGAGAACTCTGTGAGAGGGAGCTCTCGCAGTGGTGTGAGATTGCTGACCCGATTGTTGTTGATCGAGAGGATCTTCAAATTTCGGGCGTTCTCCAATCCACGAAGGTCGGTGATGCTGTGATCGTCTAGGCGAAGTTCGGTCACCCTCGCGAGGTCGCTGACCGTCACTGGAGCGTCACCAAGATTCAAGGCTTCCTGCAAGGCGGTTTCGAGTCGCTCGTCTGCAAAGATGATCGGCAAGGCGTCGATCTGGCGAAGTCGGGCAATACGGTTTGGAGTTGGAATGCCATCAATGGATTCGATTCCAGAGACTAGCATGCCGTCGAGATGCGGTGTGTAGGAAAGGTATCCATAGGCATATGGTTGGATGCTAATGCTTCTTTGGATGACTCCGTTGGGATCGAGCGGTCGTATGTGCTCACGGGTGACGGCATAGACGTTTCCAGATCCGCCGAAAGTGGCCGCTAGGCTTGAACTTTGAACGTGTTTGAAGCGGATGAAAGGAGCGAACGATCCATCTAGCAGAATCATGTGAACAGTCGTTCGATCTTGTGCTAGAATATGTTCGCCTACTCTTTGCAAATGAAAGGTGGTGTTCTCGCCTTCGCCGAAGGGGCCGGAATCGAAAGTTTCGTCAATGGTGCCATTGGGAAGGAGACGGACCAGATTCTGGTTGAAGAAAGCGGTTGGTTCGAAGTTGTTGATCTTATCCCACGTGCCACCGACGAGGATTTTTCCGTCGTCCAACACGACGGCTCCATGAATCGAAGTGGATGGGGCTGTTGTGTCAACTTTTGAAAAGCGCGCGGGCTCAAAGGAGGCGTCTAGCGTTCCGTCAGGATGCAATCGAAATAAGGTCCTATCGAAAGGTTTTGAAAGAGGCTTTAATGTCAGGATGATCCTGCCGTTCTGTGGTTGAATTGCAAGCACGCTTGGCTCATCGAATCCGTCTGGAATCGGAAAGGTCTCGAAGTTGCCTTCAGGGGTGCGTCGCCCAAATCTGAATGGCTGGTCAGGAAAGATGTCCCAGTCTTCAACGAAATCTCGAAGGTACCCGTATAGGCTGCCATCAATCCCTGGGATTGGGTAAAGAACTTGAGGGGCTAGGTCGAGAGGAAATGCCCAATCGGGAGACCCATTGGCATTTAACTGTATCAAACCGTTACTGGGCATGCCGTTGATAGATGTGAAAGGCCCCTCCATGAGGATCTTCCCTTCGGGTAGTTCTTTGGCCGTCATAGGTAACCATGGAAATGAAAACTCAAAAGGATCTGTAAACTCTAGGTTCAACGTGCTCGCGAAATTGGGATCGACGTCGCTTATCAGCCCATTCACATAAAGGCGAAAAGGCTCGGCGCGTTGTTCTCCCGCGTTGTTCTCCCGTGGCGTTCTTGACAGTCACTTGGTAAGTTCCATCATGATCGAAGCTGGATTGGGGGATGGCGAGTTCACTGTCGGTTTCGCCAAGGATGGGTTCTCCGTCCCGCAACCATTGATAGCTGATCTCGCTGTTTAAGCTGATCGCATCGACAAAGAGCCTGGCCGTTTGCTGATTGGGAATCGTCGTGTCCTGAGGCTGACTGATGATGCGCGGAATCGGCTGGCTGTTCATGTCAGCCTCCAGTCGCACGATCTGAGGGAGCAATTCTCCGGACACGAGGTGGGTGAGAGATCCAAGTATGTAAAGGTGACCGTTGGAATAAGCGAGTTGTTTGATCTCGCCCTTTAAGGGAACGTTCTCCGTGAAGAATCGCTCCTCTTTGCCGTCTTTGTTGAAGAAGCGTATCTTGTTCCGTGAACCAACGAAGAGCCCTCCAGTATCTGGATCGTAGGCGATGGCTGATGCTCCCGATGGCAACCCAATGTCAGGAAACGACGGATCTGGTGAGCCATCATGAAGCAACCGACCCAATCTATCTGGTAGGACGATACCAGTTTGAGCTCTCATAAACCACGCAGACCATATCGTCATTGGTTACGATGGCGAAGAAGTAACTGGCCGCGGGTGGCTGAAAGCTTTCGTCTAGCACTCCCTCAGAAGTGATGCGTCGAAGATTGACAGGTTCCTCTCGCTCATTCCCTAACACAAGCCATCGGTTTTCGCCTGCTGGGATGAAGCGGTTCCATCTTTTGTCCGTGTCAGAGAGTGCGGGATCGACACTGCCTTGCGTTCCGTCGATCAAGATCCGTTCTTGGACACCCCGTGGATGTGCGATCAAAATTGAACCATCCGCAAGCAAGGCACCATCACGTGCGCTTCTTTGGAGTGAGTTCGAATCATCTAGCAGACTTCGAACGGTACCTCCTTCGGCATTGATGATGCGTGGTGGATACATCGCGAGGATGTGACCGTTGGGCAGTCGATGCAGGCCTGGCTGGGCTCCCCGAAACGAAATGATTCCCCATGAGATATCAAAGGAACCGTCTCGCCAGCCGTTGGCTTTGAGGCGTTGCACTGCGGGATAGTTCGTCTGAACGATGAGTTTCTCTCCGTCGGCTACCATAGCAATCACTGGATCCATCCACCCGGACACTTGGTAGCTGAAATCGAGGTCCCCCGGATCGCCTATAGCTCCCGTGGAAAGCAGCGCCGAAAGTCCGAAGATGAGGCCGATGGCGCGCTTAGGTTTAGTCATCCACATCATACACACACTCTAGTTAAGATTTTAACGGAGGTATGTATTTACAATGGATATTCAATGGCGACAACCGTATTCTGCACGCGTAGAATAATCTCGCAAATGGAGCGCTCAATGCTTGGCTAAGATACTCTTCAAATAGCCCAAGGTCTCCTTGCGGATTTTCGGATCGTTCACCAAGTCTAACCAGGCCATGGCACCATCGATATCTGCTTCTGCGGATGTCTGGACGAACCGAGCAATGGTTTCATCTGGCAAAGGCTGCTCGGAATGGTAGGCCGCTAGAATCTTGGAGCCCTCGTGAGGATTGTGCATGCCCAACCAGTAGGCCCAACCTTCAATGGCACCTTCGCGTTCTTTGGGATCATCAATAGCGTCAATCGCAAGTTTGCCAATGTCAGGCAGCATGGCTCCAGTGGGACTGGAGCCAATACCGCGAAGAGCAAAGTTACGGTTGTCTGATCCTTCCAGTTGGGTCGCGAGTTCCAGGGCCTCATTAGGATTGACACGCGCCCAGTCCACTGCCGCCACGGCACTGTATCTGACACTTTCATTGCCTAAGCCTCGTTGAGGATGAATCTTGGTGACGAGTTCTTCTACTGGCCCTTGGTGGAGTGTGATCTGCAATCCGAGTTTCAATTCGATCCCCACATGATCGCTCTTGAGAAGCCGTTCGCCAACGGACCGAGAACACCGCTCTCCGTAGTCAAGGGCCGGGCCGCGACTTTGCATCCGCTCGCCAAAGGCAGTGGCCAGAATGGGAAAGGCATACAGCGGGTTGTCGTTGGTCGCCTCTCGCAGTTCATCTTCACTCAGTGGCCTGCGACCGCCGAGGCTCCTACACTCTTCCCAAACGTCCAGAATCTCGGTTGGTTCTACGCGATCAAGCGCTTCAACGAATAGCGCTTTGGTCAGCTTCCTTCTCTTGCGCGTGTTCTCGACTTCTTCGATGGCTGTTCGCAAGGCTTCCTCATCTTGATCCCATAACAAAGCCATAAATCGCGGTAAACAAGTTCCCTCGCTTAGGTGGAGTGCTTGTGTGAGAGCGTCCTCATACGAATCATGGCTCTCTCGTTCCAACATGCCCATGAGCAATCCGTCAGGTGCATTGGGAATCTGCAGCACGGCCGACCCATGTTTGTGACCAAGTGCACGGTAGACCGCGTCCTGGGCTTTGGCTGGGTATTGGCGCAATGAATGCGCTAGTGACAGGGCATCTTGAAGAGTGCTCGTTTCAAGCACTATCGTTCGGAAGAATGAGCCATCCATTTCTGCAGGCAGGGCATGGCTCCAGTATCGCGCTTCGTAGGAGCCCAGCCAATCACCACCCTGCATGAACTCAGCCACGCCAACAGCAAAGCGCGGTCCCAATAGCTCCGGCTTCTGCTGCCAGAACTCCCACAGCAACGATCCGTGTACCTCACCACATTCTGCGATCAGGAGAGCCAACGGGAAACTGTCAGGGCAGTCGGTGAGCGATTCCAGAGCCCGCAATGCTGCCTCTGGATCTTGTTCTAGCCAAGGCTTGAGCACCTGGGTCAAGGGGTAAGCCGTTCCTGGTGTGAGGCGAGTGGCCAAGAGCTTGAACTCAGCCTCCAACTCGGCTGCGGGCCGCAGAGGAGCGGCAGATTCCGTCTTGGTATCTTCGCTCAGATCAAGCGACTTTGAACTCTTGAAGACTTCTGCTAGTTCATGATCGTAGGCATTTCTGGACTGGTGACCATGGGGCAATAGGCGGCTCAGAAAGATACCGGATAAGGCGCCAACGATCAGCGCCAGCATCACCCAAGGGGTGTTTCTTAAGCTGCTCTTGAAGAACGGATGGGCAAGCTTACTCATTGTCGTGTTTGTTTATGATTGCGTGAACGCGCTTCCGATTGTCTCGGTTTTCAATCTTGGCGGCCCAGGCAAGAGCTTCTTCAGGTTCATCTCTATTTAGATGAGAACGTGATAGTCCCTCATAGGCGGCGTCCGCATCGGCCGTATTGAGCGTTTGCAGCCAAGTCTCCGCCACTGGATGCTTGCTAGGATCCTGCCATAGCTCAGGCATCAGTTCTCGAATATTGCGAGCCTTGCCGTGATCGTCGTAGACCGAGGAATAGCGTTCCCAATTCGATACGAATGCCTTTGTGTCATGTCGAGCGACACCGTAGAGATAGTTGGTCACCGACATGTAGTGTTTTGAGAATTCTTCAGACGAATCTAGGAAGCCCCCGATTTGTTCAAAGTGCTGAGGCGAACGAGCACCGCGGCTCAACACGCTGATGGTCCAAGTGTCGAGGAGCTCGGGGTTCTCTGCCACCATCCGTAAACCTTCCTCCGGCTGAGATTTCACGAACTCCTGGAATCCACTGCGGACGATTCCCGTGCGCTGGTCCTCTGGAGCCTCTGCAAACAACTCAGTATAGAGCGCTGGGTCCTCTTGTGCCGCCCATTGCACGAGGCTCCGTTGCAAGCCTTTGTCCTCAAGGAGCCCATCACGCATCGCCATCGCATAAGCTTCTCTCGGTGAAGCCGACGCTTTGAAGGTTCGCATGACCAGATCGCTCCATTGATGACTATTCAACAGATACTGATTGAGCCATCCAATCTTGTCTTCCAAGCTGCCTGAGGCTAACATCGGCTCAATCACCGCCGGACGAAGCATGGGACTGAGTGATTCGTAGGCAAGCGTCCAACTCTCTGACCCCACATCGCGGACGGACTGGAAAGTGGCTGCGAGGGCATGTTGGCGGCGTAGTGGGTTGGTGAGGGCCAGCGCGCCTTGTCGAGCTTCCTCTGGATCTGCAAGGGCCCATCGTTCAAAGATCTCTTCCAACAATGGCTGCGCCCCCGGACTCGCGCTGTTCGCGATCAGTTCGGCCTGCCCAGTGATCACATCTAGCGGTAACTTGTCTAGCAGGATGGCGATGGCGTCCTGGTGATCTTCTGATGAGCGGAAACAACGGCCCTTGAGAATCAGGTTCACGGCATCCTCTATGCGCTCCGGGAGCAGACTCAGGAGAAGTTGTTCCCACAGGTTCCGGTCTGTGGTTTCTCCATCCATACAAAGCTTCAAGGCACGATCGGGATCGGAGTTCACCAGTTGCTCCGTGGCCCAGAGATCACGCAAGCGATCCCGCTTTGATGCTAGGCGAGGGGTGTCAGCATTCACTGTCCGAGGTGAAAGAAGGGATTCACGGAAGATGGGTTCCTCTGGATCCTGCGAAGGTAGGGACGGACGCGCCAAGGGCGCCGTCACCAAGGCTGAGAGTATGGCTAGACAGCCAAAGGCAATCACTTTCACTTTTGTCATCATCAGAATTGGAGAGATCAGAGTGGTAGCAATCGTCGGAGCCGCTGTGGACCAAGGTCCAGTGGCAACCTGCCCAGCTAGATTGGCGGGGGCGAGTAGGGTGGAGGCGTGACTTTGTAAACTCGTGGTGAGAATGCCTGTCGAGCTGAGAGCGAAGCCTCGCCGTTGCAATAGACCCCGCAGACGATCCAGGGCTCGCGAAAGGCGTTTCTGCGCGGCGTCCTCACTGATTCCCAGAGAGTCGCCGACCTTGCGCAATGTCTGACTCTCAAAGAATCTTAGCACAATCACATCACGATCTTGAGAGCGCAGTTGCTGAAGAGTGTCATCAATCACGGGCGAAAGCTCTTGCCAGTGATCGGACCCTTGTTGGTCGCGGTGGAGTGAGTCCATTTCGAGAGCAATGCGTTCGCGTTCGAGGCGCCGATGCTCCGTGCGCAGAAACTTGGCTGCGATGAAGTGCGTGTGACGATGCAACCAACCACCCAGCGGCGCGTCGGCAGAAAGGTAGGGAGCCTTGCGGGCTAGATCGATGAAGACAGTCTGTACGATGTCATCGATGTCACCGCTAGTGCGCTGGGTCTTCCGACAGGCAATTCCATAGACGAAATCGATGTAGCAGTGAACCAACGCCCGAAAGGTGTCTTCTGAGCGCGAGATCTGGTAATCTCTGAACAGCTGGACTGCGGAAGGCGTCGATTTCGCAAGCATACACGAGTATCAACCCGCCACTCGCCAGATCCGACACTCTATTTTAGAATATTCACCTTGATCGGGTAAACGGGATGCTAGTGGAGGCAAGGTCAAGCAGAGGCGCGAGTTCGTAAACGTTCTTGTAGCCGTAGGTGTAGAGCGTGATGAAGGTTGGGATGTTCAGCGCGGCCGGGGCCATCTTGGACTGCAGATTGATGGGATCACCTCGGAAGTTGTTATTACAATAGATGAGGATGCGCGTTTCTTTGTTGGGAATGACTTTCGCGAGGCTGTCTTTCGTCATCTCAGAAAAGTTCAGATGCTTGGCCCCTTTCACATGGATCTCGGCAAACTTGGCGGCGCTTCGTGTGTCGAGGATGATGGTGTTGGAGAACTTGGCCAGTGCGATGAAGGAGTCTTCGGAGACGCGTTGCTTCTCGCGATACGCTTGGATTTCCTGGGCGTTCTTGAGGAAGGCGTCGTAGTCGATGATGGGATTCTTCTCCGGGGAGTCCGTCGCAAAGACGCTCAAGGTGGTTAGGGCGATGAGGGGTAGTAGGAGGCGTGTGTTCATGACTTCTACAATCCGTGGAAACGGGCACGTCTGCCATGGTGAAATTGTAAGAAGATTGTCAGCGTGTTTCAGGCTGGTCGTCGGATGGAAAACTGGCTATATCCGAGATCATGCCGGGCCAACTACGCATCATCGATCTCGTCGTCCTCCTCGTTTACATGGCGGGTGTCTTTGGCTTGGGGTGTTGGTTCGCCCGGCGTAGCCAGACCTCCCAAGGATTCATGGCGGCCGGACGATCGCTCGCAGGATGGACGGTGGGCCTATCGATCTTTGGCACCTATGTCAGTAGCATCGGCTTTCTTGGCAATACAGGGAAAGCGTTTGGCGCGAACTGGAACTCTTGGGTCTTCGGGCTTTCCCTTCCCCTCGCGGCTTGGTTGGCGGCGCGGTATTTCATTCCTTACTATCGGTCTAGCAATGAAATATCCGCCTATGCCCATCTTGAGAAACGGTTCGGGCCTTGGGCTCGGACGTATGCGTTGGTGTGTTATCTGGCCACGCAACTAGCGCGCATGGGGGCGATCCTCTATCTCGTTGCACTCGCGTTGGCTCCTCTCACGGGATGGGATATCAAGACGATCATCGTCGTCACGGGCATCGTGGTCACGATTTACACCTTGTTAGGAGGCATCGAGGCCGTGATTTGGACGGATGTGGTGCAGAGTGTGGTCCTCTCGATTGGAGCGCTTGTGTGTGCGGGTGTTCTTTTAATGAAGATGCCAGAGGGACCCGGCCAACTCTTCGAAATCGCGAACGCGGCGGATAAATTTGATCTCGGTGGCTTTGCTCTCTCGCTGAGTGAACCCACATTCTGGCTGGTCTTGGCCTATGGGGTCTTCATCAACATGCAGAATTTCGGGATCGATCAGAGTTTCGTGCAACGTTATGTGACGGCGAAGTCGGACAAGGATGCGAAGTTCAGCGTTTGGTTAGGAGCCCTCTTGTTTCTTCCGGCATCGACCGTGTTCTTCTTCATCGGCACCGGGCTCTTTGCTTTCTATCAAGCTCAACCAGGTCTATTGCCAGACGCGGTGGCGGCAAACTCAGACGGGGTCTTTCCTCATTTCATCGTCACTCAACTGCCGCCCGGGATCACGGGGATTCTCATCGCCGCCATCTTCGCGGCCGCCATGAGCAGTGTGGACACCAGTCTGAACAGCTCGGCAACGCTCTTTCATTGCGACATTTACAAACGCTATCTCAAGCCAAACGCGTCTGAGAAAGAATCGATGCGTGTGCTCCACGGAGCCACTCTCGTCTGGGGTGTGGCGGGAACGCTGGTGGCGCTGGCCATGATTGGTGTGAAAAGTGCGCTTGATGCCTGGTGGAATCTTCAGGGGATCTTCGCTGGCGGCATGCTAGGCCTGTTCTTGTTAGGCATGATCTCCAAGAAAGCGAAGAACCCTGCGGCAGTGGTGGCGGTGGCCATCGGCGTGTGTTTGATCTCTTGGTTGTCTATGTCTGGACAAACGATCTTTCACAAACACCTGACCATCATCTTTGGCACGACGACCGTTGTTCTCATCGGAGCGCTCCTGGGCTCCGTTTTGAATCGTGATCGAGAAGAAGGTCCTCTATCGAGAACCTGAGGAAATACAATTCACGATGCCCTTCGTAGAGGACGCCGACATGATCGTCGTCCACGCGAGTCAGACACGAGTAGCCCGCTCCCGGGCGCGCATCGTAGAGTGTGTGCCATGATTCAGGCCAGGTCATGCCTTCGTCCCGGCTTACTTTGAGTGACATTTGGGATCGGCTTTGAATGCTTGCTGGATTGGAGAAAACTAACAAAGCGCCGTGTGTCTTGTGTTCGATTCGAATGAGTGACGCCATGCAGTTTGGCTCGATCAGGGCTTGGCGATCGGTAGGATGGGGTTTCCACGTTTTCCCAAGATCTTTGGTGATGGCAACGGTCCTGCCCTGGCGACCATCGCCGGGACTGCGATTGCGATCGTCGCGACAATTGATCATGAGAGAACCGTCGCCCAACTCCACCACTTGAGCTTCGGTCGTATCGATCTTCACGCCCGTACCGATGGTCCAAGTCTCGCCTCGATCTCTGCTATAAATGAGCGTGGAAGAAGGTTTCCCGTTCACGGGAGCGTCATTCACACCGCGAAACTGCGCAGGGAACACCAGGGTGCCATCGCGCATCGTGATGCCTTTGCCAGGGCCTTGGAGAACGAAGCGCCATTCAGGTTTTTTGATCTGCTTGGTGATATTGCGAGGCTTCGACCAAGTCTCGCCATTGTCATCACTGAAGGCGAGCATGAGTTGCCCCGTCTCTTCCGGCTCCATGCCTGGACCAGAGCCATGCCAAGAGCGGTCGCCATGGCTCCACGTCGCCGCGACCCAGATGCGGCCCGTTTCACGATCGACGAGAATAGCAGGATCACCAATCCCGTCGTAACGCCAGTTAGGATCGTCTCCCATGTCCATGATCACGGTCATCGGATCCCAAGTTTGGCCACCATTGAAGCTGCGAGACATGCCGACATTGATGTCATTGGGCAAATCACCGTTCCCGCCATAGCGATTGTCATAGACGCTTATCAATGTGCCTTGGTTAGAAGTGGCAAGCCCAGGAATGCGGTAGGTGTGGCAGTCGTCTTGACCCGCCGTTCGCAAGGCCACACCGATGCGTTGAGGGCCTGTGTAAGTAGCTTGCTTGGCTTCGTGCATGGCGCCGTCGATTTCCATACTGACGAATCGAGCATCAACGGTGTGATCCAAGCTCGCGGTTGGCTTCATTTCACAGGCGATCTGAAAAGTGTTGTCACCACTTGTTAACATTTGTTGGTCAGTGAACGTCAGTTCACGCTTGGCGGACAGAGCATCTCCAAACAGCTTCCCTTGGTAGAAGATGCGGACTCGCGCGATATCCTGAAGGTCCGTGGATTCTGCCATGCGCAGGGTCACTTTGCCGACTGTCTGTGGATTCCCGTTGCCACGGGTCGTGACCATCACATCGAACAAAGGACTATCATCTTTGCCAATCAAGATCGGATTCGCTTGTTGCAGGACGCGCACACTTTCGATGGTCATCGGTGCGGGTTGTGTGGTCGCGATGAACAACCGGTCGGTGCGAAAAGGGGACACAGGCACTTCGCCGACGAGTATATCGTTGAGGATCCGGGATTTATTGCCTGAAGCGACCGTTGTCGTGACCGTTCCCAGCTGCAAGTAGGCATTCTTTGGTGTTCCGCGTGCCATCATGAGAGCCATTGCTCCCAACAGCCACACCACCAGAATAGGGAGGCCAACATTACAGGCCCGTGGCAGAAAGTCGTGTTTGCGATTCATCATGAGAGTCTAAGCTCGCCCTTTCCATTGGGAAAGAATCGAATAGTGTAAGTTTTTCTTGTAATTCTCGCGCGCAGGGTCCAAGATGATGGGAGTTCTAAATCTCATGATTGTCGCTCCGCTACCACCAAACGAATCCGAACGGTTGGCTCTTCTTCAAGAGCTTAAGATTCTTGACATCGATCCCCAGGACTGATTTGATTGTATCACTGACCTATTGAGGCGCCTGATGGCCGCAGATTATGCCGCCATTTCACTGATCAATGCCGATAGACAATGGTTCCTCTCGAAGAATGGTTTGGGCGTATCCTCAACTCCACGTAGTGTCTCATTCTGTGCCCATACCATTTTAGAAGATAAGTGCATGGTCGTCGAGGACACGTTCTTGGATGAGCATTTTCGAGATAATCCTCTAGTGACGGAAAACCTGCAGCTGCCAGTTTATCCGCTGGCTGCGCAACCACCTCGCCATCCAGTCTTCATACGAGGCAAGCCTGCCCGCTCTGCGCCGCGCAATGGTTGCCTATTTGTGAGGAAACGTGGACACTGTTCCAAGCTTCTCATTGTCTCGAGACAAGGTGACTTGAACCACTTGCCCTTGTGTCAGTGTTTCAGTGAGGGCCTGCTCGGTGAGAGTCCACTTTTCTTGCGCGAGGGCCTTCAATGAATCCTCTTGGAAAAGGCTGAGGCGTGTCACTTCTTCCGAGGCCGTCTCGCGGCTCTTGAGGGGGGCGGAGAGCTGTGTTTCGGTGAGGATCTTTGCTTGCGCCAACTCTTCAGCCGTGGCTTCCAAAGTTGCGATGTGCTTGCGAAGTGCGTTGCCCGATGTGTCCGATGCTTGGCGTTCCTGGGTGGACTTTGCGATCTCGGCGCGCAGGGTGTCCAGCTCTCGGGTCTTTGCGGCCAATTGGATCTAGCGGTCGGTTCGGAGACGCTTTGCCGTTGCCAACTCCTTTTCCAAATGTGCGGTATCCGCTTCTATGGTAGGTAGTTTGGTGAGCTGTTTCGCAAGCTCAGCGACCCGAGTGCCTGAGGCCGCTTTGTTCTCTTGTAATTGCGGCAAAGAGGTTTCCAACTCTTTGGCCAAACGCGCGCTGTCCGCTTCTGCGGTAGGTAGTTTGGCAAGCTGCTTCTCCAGGTCAGCGACATGAGTGTCCGAGGCCGCTTTGCTCTTTTGAATCTCTTGCAAGGCGTCTTGTTCTTCCTTCACGCGCTGTTCAGCGGCGGCCAATTCGTCCTGCAATTTCTTCTGCAGCTCGGCTATTCTGGTATCGGTCTCGTGACGTGATGAAACGAGTTGCCCTTCAAATCGCGATTTCTGCCTTGTGACAACTCGCAAGGCTTCGTCTGCCACCGCGACGCTGTTGCGCAGTCCAGTCAACTTCAGGCGCAATCGCTCGGTTTCTGCGCGGTAGTCCGTCTCTCCTCGGCGGGCGTCAGAGAGTTGGTAGTGGAGTGAATCGATGTCGCCGACTTGGTGGCCACTTTCGACGAGTCTGACTTCTAACAGAGATTTCTGCCGAGTCACATTGCTGAGAGCATCTTCCACAGTGGTGATGGTGTCAGAGTGATGGCCGGAAACTCAGGCGGAGGCGTTCCGTTTCTTCACGGTAAGCTTTCTGGGTGCGCTGAGTCTCTGTCAAAGTGGCGAGCCGGGCGCGGTGCGTTCTGAGTTCTAGCAACTGTTCTGCTAGCATGACAATGCTTTGATCGGCTTCGGAAAGGCAAGAAGCGATCTGGTCGGAAGCGGCTTGATGAGGAATCAAGGTTTCCTGAGTAATCGATGTTTCTTGAGCAAACGATGTTTCTTGAGCAAACGATAGGACCGGACACACGTACAAGGTGAGGAGCCAGGCTCCGTAGGACGGAACTTTATTGGCAGTGCCCCATGAATTGTTAGAAATTGGCTGGATGGTTTCTGGCTCCGCAGTTACGCGAAGTCGGACAAATACAAACCAGAAACCATCCATGAATCACATTGAAATCATCCAACAGCCAGGTCAA
>JBLHHN010000090.1:0-18533 GCA_047616785.1 Verrucomicrobiales bacterium | reverse complement strand
ATCTGTTCGTGACCTTTCTTCTTGTCGCGATTGTAGCCGAACTGAACCAGCTCACTATCCTTATACTCACCTTCGAAATAACTGCTCGTGATGTCATAAAGAACGAGACATCCCTTCGATCTTACACCTTACATGTTTCTCTCTTCAATTGAGAGGCGCTGAACCTGCTTTCAATTTACGAACAAATTGGGGAATCACTGAGTTCTGGAGATCAGGTGATTCGCTCTTTCCCGAATATGAAACGGTGGCTTGTGAGAAATTGGAGCATCGAACTTGGCAGCGGGTTACTCGTGAGATTCAGATTCTGGACAATCTTGTGCATCATAAAACGAAGTTTGAGAAGATCGCTCGTTATCGCTGCGCGAACTTGCTGTATTTTGTCACGGTTGATGGACTGATCGAGCCTCACGAATTGCCTTCGAAGAATGGGGGATTCTAACATGAAGGCGAGAGGATTTGGAAGGAGAGCAGGGGATCCCGATATTGGAGTTGGTTCGTAAGCCAGGATTCCTTGATGTGGACCCGATGACTCGTTTGGATCTTGTCCAACGGATTGCGGCGGCGGTGTCGCGGCGTTTGAATGTGCGGTTGGGGCTAGAGCCGCCGAAGTGACAGAGTTCGCCTCAAAGGCGGCGCCAGATGCCTTGATCCGCGGCGATCAACTCGTCGGCTGCGGTGGGGCCCCAGGATCCGGCCGAGTATTCAGCCATGGGTGGGGGATTCTTTGACTCGTGCCAGGCTTGTTCGATGGCGTCGATGAATCGCCAGGCTTCTTCGACTTCATCGCGGCGGGCGAAAAGGGTGGCATCTCCAGACATGGCATCTAACAAAAGCCTTTCGTAGGCTTCAGGACTGGCTTTGCCGAAGGAGGTGCTGTAGCGGAAATCCATCTTCACCGGTTCCAATCGCAATGCGGCGCCAGGAACCTTTGAAGAGATGCGCAAGGAGTGGCCTTCATCCGGTTGAATACGGATTACGAGCACGTTCTGATTGGCGGCGCTGGATTGGCGATTGAAGAGGACGCAGGGTGGACTCTTAAAGTGAATGGAGATCTCGGTGGCCTTCTTGGGAAGGCGTTTGCCCATGCGGATGTAGAAGGGGACGCCGGACCAACGCCAGGTGTCGATGTGCACTCGGAGCGCAACGTAGCTTTCCGTCATGCTTTGCGGATTCACCCGGTCTTCTTCACGATAACCTAACACTTCATCACCCGCGATACTGCCGGAAGTGTACTGGGCCCGAATGACATTTTCGCCAACCTCTTTAGGGCCGTTCAAGGGACGGAGGGAGCGAATGACTTTCACTTTCTCATCTCGCACGCCATCCGCGGACAAATCGGTTGGTGGTTCCATGGCCACGAGGCTGAGGAGTTGTAGCAAGTGATTCTGCACCATGTCTCGCAGGGCGCCTGCCTTGTCGTAGTAACCGCCTCGGCCACCTTCCATGCCAAGATGCTCGGAACAAATGATCTGAACGGAATCGATGTGGTGCTGATTCCACAAAGGCTCGAAGATGGTATTGGCAAAGCGCAACACCATGAGATTCTGTGCGGTTTCTTTGCCAAGATAGTGATCGATCCGGTAGGTGTCTTTCTCCGCGAAGGTGCGTGCGACCATCTTGTTCAAATGCACGGCGGAAGGCAGATCCGTTCCAAAAGGCTTCTCCACCACGACGCGTGACCAGTATCCCGGGCGTGCTTCGTTCAATCCTGATTCTTTTAAGCCTGTGAGGATTTCGTCAAAGAATTCGGGCGCGGAGGCGACGTAGAAGAGACGATTTCCCAGAGAGCCGTTTCGTTCATGAATCTTATCCAACCGCTTTGCTAGGGCACGGTAGTCTTCGATATCTTGAAACTCGCCGCGATGATAGGACACGGACTGGCTGAAGGTTGGCCAAAGCGTTTCATCGTGGCCTTGCCGCGAAACCTTGCGGTTGACCGCCTCAAGGTCGGACCGGAATTGCTCATCGCTTTTCTCTCTTCTCGCGAAACCTACGACTTCGACGGGCGAGGGCAAATCGCCATCGACCAAGAGATTGTAGATCGCAGGGATGAGCTTTCGATGCGTGAGATCGCCGGTCGCACCGAAGATGACGATGATGCATGGCTCTGGGCTCTGCCGGCTGGAGAAACTCTCGCGGAAGGGATTGACTAACAAGTCTTCGCTCATGATGGCATTGCGACAAAAGCACGAAGCATGCCCATCACCCTTAAGGTAATGGGTATTCTTCGTTCAGTTTCCTGACTTGCGCACGAATGGAGGCGAGCTTGTCTTCGTCCTTACGATTCTCAAGTGCCTCCTGAATCCAACCCGCGATGAGTTTCATCTGCGGCTCTTTCATGCCCCGGGTGGTGACTGCAGGCGTGCCTATGCGGATGCCGCCACCTTTCATTTGGGAAAGGGTGTCGAACGGGATGGAGTTCTTGTTCACCGTGATGCCTGCCTTGTCGAGGGTCTTGGAAGCGATGCTGCCATTGAGATCCTTCGGTCGTAAATCGACCATCATGAGATGGTTGTCTGTGCCGCCTGAAACGATGCGAAAACCGCATTCTGCGATGTCGCGTGCCAAAGCGACGGCATTGGCTACGATCTGTTGTTGATAGTCTTTGAAACTCGGTTGGAGAGCTTCGTGGAAACAGACCGCCTTTGCCGCAATGACGTGCATGAGCGGTCCTCCTTGGACTCCTGGGAAGACCGTGTTGTCGATCTTCTTGGCGTACTTTTCCGGACAAAGAATCAACCCCCCGCGTGGACCGCGCAAACTCTTGTGCGTCGTGGTCGTGACAAAGTCCGCATAAGGAATGGGTGAGGGATGCTGTCCACCTGCGACAAGACCAGCGATGTGTGCCATGTCGACAAAGAGAAAGGCTCCCACATTCTTCGCGATCTCACTCATGCGTTCGAAGTCAATCGTGCGTGGGTAGGCGGAGGCGCCAGCCGTGATCATCTTGGGCTGACACTCTTTCGCTTGTTTCTCCAAAGCATCGTAGTCGATGCGCTCGTCCTCTTTGGACACGCCGTAGTGAACGACTTCGTAGAGCTTGCCAGAGAAATTGGCCGGGTGGCCATGGGTGAGGTGACCGCCATGCGAGAGATCCATGGTGAGGATACGGTCGCCTGGTGTGAGGACGCTGAAATAGACGGCAGTGTTAGCCTGTGCGCCACTGTGAGGTTGGACATTGGCATGCTCAGCACCGAAGAGTTCTTTGGCCCGGTCGATGGCGAGAGTCTCGGCGTCGTCCACATGCTCACAGCCACCATACCAGCGTTTGCCAGGGTAGCCTTCGGCATACTTGTTGGTGAGAACGGAGCCCTGCGCGGCGCGTACTGCCGCACTCGCAAAGTTCTCAGAGGCGATGAGTTCGATGTTCTCAGTCTGCCGTTTCCGCTCCTCGCCCAAAGCGATAGCGATGGCCGGGTCGGCGGCTGCGATCGTGGCTTCGAGGTTCGCGTCGAGCGCTTCAAGTTTGTGGAGGCGCCTTTCGTGGCGTCCACCGCTGAAGGATGCGTTTAAATAGGCATCGACAATCTTCTTAGCTGTTTCAATGTTAGTCTTGGTGCCACTGAGGCAAAGAACGTTGGCATTGTTATGCTCGCGCGTGAGCGCCGCATCTTCTGAGTTGAAGACGACAGCTGCTTGCACGCCTGAATGACGGTTGGCAGCAATGCTCATGCCGATACCACTCGTGCAGAAGAGCAACCCAAGATCCGCCTCTCCCGATTGGAGATGGCTGGCGACCAGATGGGCGTAGTCGGGATAGTCGACAGACTCTTTGCCGTCGGTTCCCAAGTCGGTGACTTCATGGCCCAGCTCTTTGAGATAGGTCACGATGGCATTCTTCAGTTCGAAGCCGCCGTGGTCCGCGCCGACAGTAAGTTTCTGGAGTTCTGTTGAGTTGTTAGTCTTCGTTTGAGTCATGTCTTCAGTTGAGGAATCTTTGGTCGTTTGATCGATGTAGGCTAGGAGGGTCGGCAGGGAGTGTTCAAGGACCAGGCAGGTCGTTTCGTAGGCGTCTCGACCCATGCCGATCGGATCGGGAATATCAATCCCAATGATCCCGTTGATCTCGCAGAATTCGCACACCAAGTAGCTCTTGCCTTCTGATTCGGGGAAAAGAGACTCCAGCGCATACTGATGCCCTTGGGTCATGGAGAAGATGTGCGTGGCCTGCTTGATGAGTTCTTTTGAAAGTGGCTGGCTGGCAAAGCCTGAGCAATCGATGCCCTTTTCTATGAGAACTTCGGCAGTATGGCCGCTTGCGGCTTGCCCTTTCGATGCGCTGACACCGGCTGAGGATACCGTGAAATCTGCGCGATCTTTGACCAAGTCTCGGAAAAGAGCCTCGGCCATAGGGCTACGACACACATTACCCGTGCAAACGAAGAGAACATGCTTCTGGGTGGCCATGAGACGAACTTCCAGGCCTCTTCTGCGAGGCTGGGGCCTATTCATGGAGGTGAGGTGGATCAAAGTCAAATTTGATCATGGGAGAGGCAATTTCCCAAGTCTTGGAGCTAATGTTGGAATGATCACATGAATTATCAGAGAGTTTGAATATGTTTAATATGGTAAAATCGGAAAACCCTTTAAATTTGATTCCTGGTGGGGGGGCAGCCTACAGTTTTGGAGCATGCACTCGACAACATCTTTCGCAGCGGCTATTCTGGTTCGTGGTTTGGCCTCTTTTCCTGCTGCGACCTCGCTAAATCGCCGTTTCAGATAGCCAGGTTTTCATCGTTCACCGCAGCCCCTGGCGTCGTCGTCGATGCTAGAAATCGAGCCGCAAGCCTAACTGAACCAGTCGAGGAGCCCCGATGCCGATGAGGCCGCTTCCGGAGTGGCTCACCTCGATCTCTTCATCGAGCAGATTCTCCACGGAGAGGGAACAAGAGACTTCATCGGTGAAGCGCCAACCGAGTTGAGCATTGATCAAGACGTAACTGCTGAGTTCTCTGCTGTTGAGATCGTCATCAAAGACAGAAGTGGTCCATCGGCCTTCCAGTCTCCCGTAGAAGGACCCGCCTCGATCGTATCCCAACGAGGCATACGCTTGGTGTGTTGGCATTTGTGATAGAGAGCGCCCTTCAAGGTCGGGTTGATCATGACTGGCGCGTACATCAGAATCAGTCAGAAGGTAGCCTGCTTCTAGCATCCAACCCTCATTTCCGTGCCACGTGAGAGCGCTCTCGAAACCGATCATCGTGATCTCATCCAAGTTCCTGCGTTGTCGACCGCTGCCGCCCTCGGGAATAAAGCCCCAGGGCGGGACCACGCCCCCGCCTTCTGTGAGGGTGACATTGGCGATGCCGTCATCGAGTCGATGCCAGAATCCTTCGAGCCGTAGTGCCCAGGCTTCGTCAGGTTTCCATTCCATGCCTAAGGTCGATCCCCAGAGGCGCTCGCTATCGAGTTGTGCGTTGGCGAGGGTGATGTCATTGCCGACGCGGAATGGGCGATACAATTCATTCAGAGTGGGGCGACGGGTGCCCGTGAAGCCTGACCAATGCGCATTCCAGGTGTCGCTTGGATTCCATTCCAAAGCGAGCCTGCCATTGACCTGCCAATCTTTGGCAGGGGCAAACGCAACGTCGGTCAACCTCGCACCGTCTTCCAAATTCCAGGTGCTCTCATTTCCCGAATGATCTCGGCCATGATCGATCCTGACACTACTCTTGAGTGCCACCGTCGGCGTCGCATGCCAGGTGTGCTCAAGCGCAGCGCCGAATTCAATGCGCCTGCCGCCGGCTTGACGGAGCCGGGTGAAGCCATCGCCAAGATTGCGGAAGCGCTCATTTGTTTCACCTTCTGAGAGCCGACTATCCAGCGCGATGGCAAATTCGTGCGCATCGCCGAGCCAATGGTTTGAACGCCAGGTCAGACCGGCGGACCAGGCGGGCACATCGAACTGATCCAAGACAGGGCGCTCTTCATCGCGAAGGGCATTCACACTAGTGAACACGCTAGAGAAATCTCGTGCCTGCCAGTAGCCGGTCAAACCTCCTTCCCACGAATCTCCAGACCGCTCCTTGGTGAGTCCGACGCGCGTTTGCCAAGAATCTTGCGCATTGACCGCGAATTCGGTGCCATTGCCTCGCTTCTCTTCATGGTAACGAAGGTCTCCGTTGAGAGACCAAGCTCCACTGAAGTCTTGGGCGATCCCTAGCATCAGCGCATCGGCTTCAACCGTGGCTTTCTGATCGATCGGACCACGTTGATCTGACCGAATGATATGATAACCCGAGGTCTGAAGACTTGACCAGCTTCCGTAAATGCGTGTCCTTCCATCCTTGGATCCTAACAGGAAGGCGTTGGCTAATTGATGATTCACCACATTCCCAAAGGCGCTCTCGAAGCTCCAGAAAGGTTCGGTTCTACGACTCTCAAGCCAAGCAGAGCCACCAAGACTGACATTGCCCCAAGGGTCAACTCCACTCGGTTGCACAATCTCGGTGTTAGCGATGTCTTGCGTGTTGATGGCGGTCCACGGCACCCAGCCGCCGAAGGGATCATTCATGGGCACGCCATCGAGGTAAACGTTGGTTCGACTGGCGCCATTGGGACCCGCCACGCGCAGCGCCGCGCCTTGGGTCGTGGGATGGGCAGCGAGACTCGATTGACGTCGGAAAAGGCGGAACCCTCCGCGTCCTAATAAACGATCACTCACGGTGCTTCCCGGTTGCTGATTCAAGGCTTCTCTATCCAATGATTGGCCCGAGTAAGCAGGCGCGGACACCCATGGACTCAACTCCGCGGCATCGACGACAAAAGGCTCCAACGCTTCATTCTGCGCGGTGGAAATGATCTGGGTAGTCCAGATGAGAGTGAGCTGGAGAAAGGAAAGGCATTTCATTCTTGAGGCAAGGTTGCTTGTTTCGTCGTGCGGAGAAAGGCGACCAAAGCGAGGACTTCCGAATCGCTCAAGGTTCCTAACAAACCCTCAGGCATCATGGAAATCGGCATTTCTTCTCGAGACTGGATCGAGGACTTGGCGATGACCACAGGATCCTGGCCCACCACACGCAGAGTGACTTGGCGATCATCCTCGTTCGCCACATTGCCAGAATAAGTGCGCCCATCGTGTGAGGTGATGATGACGATCCGATAGCCTTCAGGAATCTCGCCGCTCGGGTCGATGATGTTGGATAGGAGATAGTCCAAGTTGGCACGATTGGAGCCCGTGATGTCCGGCCCAATGACGCCGCCATGGTCATACATCTTGTGGCAGGCGCCGCAGGTCCGATCGAAGATGGCGCGACCTTGGGACGCATCGGCCGAGCTCACCGCATCATCGGTGAGCAGGGCACGATACTTGGCGTAAGAGGCTTCTTTATCAGAAGAGAGCCCATCGATCGGGCCCCAGATCTCGACGAACCCATTGCCGACCACGCGTCGCAATTGCCTCGCGAGATACGCAGGAACATCCCGTTTGGGGACGCGACCATCTTTGATCGCTTGAGCGAGAGCCCGTCCATACTTTGGACGGGAGGCTAACGTTTGCATGGCATCCAATCTTTCCGCAGCATTGAAATCTTCGTAGTAGTCTAACAGAGCTTTGGAAAAGCCGTCCTCCTCGAAAGCCGCCATGGAGCGAACGGCTTCCTGACGCATGCCGTCTTGACCGAGGAGAAGGACCAGTAGACCTCGAAGCTCGGGACGCTTCTGTTTGGTGAGACCGCGCAAGGCGGTAATCCGCTGCAGTAAAGGGAGATCTTCATCACTCAGTTGGCTCAAGAGCTCTTCGGCTGCAGAGGCGTCTCCAAATTGCTGAGCGAGGGCGACGGCGATCTGGCTCACTTCTTCATTCGAGTGAGCTTTTAGATCTTCGTAAATGGTCGGCCAACTCGCGGGGACTTTGAGTTCGGTGCGTCCCTCTAGGCCATCGCGCATGCCACGCAGGATCTCAAGAGCACTGTCAGACTTGGCCAACAAGCCAGCACCGCGAATCAAGACATCCAGCTCATCAGCATCCGCGAGTCGGCGGGCAATGAAGTTACGAACCAGATTCAGCTTACTTTGAGAAGCAAGCTCAAGGGCACGGCGAGGAGCTTCGGGCACGAGCGGTTCCACCCCAAACCAGATCATCTTGGGAATGTTATGGTCAGCCTGATCTTCCTCACGCTGCACCAATGCCAGAGCGATCGGCCAGCGCTCTTGGTGGGGTATGCGCTGGAGGGTCGAGGCTAAGTAGAGTCGCACCACGGCGGAGGCGTCGTGCGTGGCCATGGAGGCGAACTTGACCAGGGCGGTGGAGGAGGGGGCCTTGTCCTCACAGAGCAACTGAATTGCCCATGCTCGAAGATGGGCGTCGTCATTCTCAAGCAAGCCTAACAAATGAGCCTCGCTGTGGCCTCCTGTGACGTGGAGTGCCCACAGTGCGCGCAGACGCCAGTCTGGGTTCGGATGGGTTTCAAGGATCTTCCTCAGCCTTTCATGCGTGTCCGCTTTTAAAGAACCCTTGGTGGCCCGATGCTGGAGAATGGTTCGAGCGCGACGGGCATGCCAGGAACTCTCACTGAGTTGAAGCTCGACCAAGGCCGCATCCTCGAATTTGCCCAAGTCAGCATAACGACCTTCCCAATCTTTCGCTTGCGTCTCTTTGGGCGTGATGCGGAAGACGCGACCAGTTTCCTTGTTCAGCACTTCCTTCCCGCAGATATCGCCATCATGCCAGTCGAGCACATAGAGCGCGCCTTCGGGTCCGAGTTCCATGCTGAAGCCGATCCATTGCGCATTGTTTGCGAGCAGGAAATCTTCTCCGTGATGCCCGACGAAACCAGAGCCCTTGGGTTCCAATTCATCAGAAAGCACCGCGTGCTCGTGGATGTTGGCCATGAAAAGCTTGCCGTGTTGGTCCTTAGGAAAAGCGTCAGACAGATAGACTCTGGCACCGCCGTGAGCTGAGCGATGACGGTGATCGGCGATCGTCCGAATGTCAGAATAGACGTAGGGATTGAAATGACGTCCACCCTGACGATGATAGATGCCTCCGGGAATGACATGCCAGAGATGGGGGATGACGCATGCCGTGATGAGGATCTGACCCTTGGCATCATAGTCGATTCCCCATGGATTACTGAATCCGTGGGCGACGACTTCGAACAGATCCTTCGTGGGGTGATAACGCCAGACACCGCCGTTGATGTCTACCCCTTCGGCTTCTAACAGATCTTTCGGGAACTCCTCGCCGTGCTTGTAGACTCGGCCTTTCCCTATAGGCTTCCTCACTACGGAAGGCGTGGCGTAGCCTTGTGTGCCGTAGAGCCAACCATCTGGTCCCCAGTGAAAGCTGTTCAACGTTTCGTGTCGATCTTGTATGCCCCAGCCAGTCAGCCGGATCTCGATGTCATCTACGTCTGCCTTGTCATCATGATCTCGATCCGGAACAAAGAGCAGATTCGGCGGCGCGCCTAACCAAAGCCCATCCATTCCGACTGCAATGCCCGCAGGAAAGGGGATGTCTTCAAGAAAGACCTTCTTCGAATCCGCAACGCCGTCATGGTCAGTGTCTTCCAAGATGGAAACGCGGCTATCTCCGTGTTTCGAGAACCCATGACCACGGCTTTCGTAATCGCGGTTCTCTGCTATCCAGAGCCGTCCCCGATCATCCCAGCAGAAGGCCATGGGCTGTGTCATCATTGGCTCTGACGCAAACACATTCACATTGTAGCCTTCCTTCACCGTCATTTCTTCCACCGCGCGTTGTGGTGAGAGAAACTCCGCTTCACGGCCTTCAAGTTGGGCGATGCCCCATAAGGCGTAGGTGCCGCCTTGGCCGCTGAATTCTCCCCATTGCTTTGTTAGAGAAACGTCGTCCACTTTGTCGCCCGTGTAGACAACGAGCCGGTGCTTGATCGTTTCGGTCGCGCCCGCAGCAATCTTCCAATCGCCGAGGCGCGCCCGAACCGGACCCACGCCGAGCTGTCCGTCCACGCGCCAAGGCTGAGGAAAACCTGCATTGTCCGAATGATCGAAGATGGCGATGTGAGCCAGATCATCACGTTCTTCTACTTGCATGCCCACATCCAACCACATGGCACGGCGACCTTCGGCTTTCGCACCGCGTTCTCTGGCCGCATTGACGACTTCCCCTTGGATGCCCTTTTTCCAAGGCATGCGTATGAAGAGCCCACCGTAATCGTATTTCTCGACCGTCACTTCGGTCTGAGCCTCGCCTTTCCATTCGAGATCGATCTCGTAGCGATCCCCATGGTCTTGCAGTCTCCACGTCTGCGTCTCTGTCAGGACAGTGGTTTCGTCTTCGGCGAGCAATTCATAGACGGTTCGCCAGGAGGCCTTGTCACCATTTCCTGGAAGAGCTTCAAGTTTCACCCTTCTCCAATGGGTGCCTTCCGGATGATGGAAATAATCCCTGCCATTGACCCGAGTGAATCCCCAATAGAGGCCGGTCTGGTGCTTGTGATGCCCGGGACTGAATTCTGTCAGTTCACCTTTGCCGTCCGGTGCGATCAACGGATGAATGTAAGGTCTGAAGTCTTGCCGCGCGTTCTGTGTGAGGATGGGTTTCTCTTCACCTGCCCGGGAAATGGTCAGGGTGCCTGTATCCGCATCCATTCTGACGCTCAGCGCTGCCGCTGCGGAAGAAGCCACGCACAAGAAACAGAGAGTCTGTAGGAAACGGGAGTACATGAGTCATGGTTATCATGCCAATGCGTTGACTTTCAAGATCGATTGCGTGAAGGCTACCGGATGAAACGATCAGGTGGATCATTGTAGTTCCGTCAAACAGTGTCTAAGCGTGGGCCAGACTTTGCCGCGAAGCTGTGGCATGTGGCGGCACCGGAATTGGTGATCGAGCCTGCCACAGAAGATTCATGGGCGCGATTGGAGCGCATGCTCGGAGTGAAACTGCCTGCCAATCTTCGGAGTGTCCTGAAACGGTTTGGAACAGGTATTTTCGGAGGGCGCCTCTTGAAGCTCAACCCGTCGGCCGAACAAGATTGGCGTTCCGAGTTCAGCGCGTGTTGGGTTCACGGGGTCTCAGGTCTACTTGGCCGCGCGTTTCGCCAGCTCAGTTTCGATGCTGCTAAAGGCGGACTGATCCCCATCGGGATGACGGCGGACATTTACCTACCTTTGCCTCGTGCCATCGAAAGAGCCATCGTCCAAGTGGACGTTGCGCATTCTGCTCCTTGCATGATGCCAACCTCACACCTGCCGAACTGCTCTTCAGATTGGCCTCAGGAGAGGGGCGCGTGGCGTCTGCGGTGAAGTTGAAGCTTTGGCGCTCAGGAGTGCGGCTATTTGAGCCTGTGCCCTATCTCTTTCTCTAGCGCAGTGAAACGGTGATGGGTTGTCTCAAGAACAGGCATTGTCCATTCACATCCTCACACACATAGTAATAGGCAACTCCTGTGATCGATGCAGGCAGCTCTGCTGTTCCGTTAGGCCGGAGTTCGAATTCGATGACTCGCGTCTCCGTGGAGGTCAGTTTGTCCTGAGGTGCTTCGGATTTTTGAAAATGCTTGATCGCGTAATGTTCGCTCGCCTCTGGGAAGAATAACAGGGGACCGGCATCATTCGTCCAGTGGACTTTGCGTGCGGTGTCTGGTGTGAGTTTCAAATGCACGCGAAACGCTTCGGCGCCCTTCTTCGTCGAAGGAACAGCCGTGGCCTCTGTCTTGACGAGATAGTTACGATCGACTGGCACTTTGCCTTCAGGATCAGGATGTTTCTCCGGCGTCGCTTCTTCGCTAGCCTTCTCTGGATAGGCAAACTCAGCGCCGCTGGGCTCAGTGACCAAGGCGTGTGGCGTTTCCCCGCGTTTGACGATGGTCTCTCTCGCTTCGTGCACCCAGTCGTAGAATGAATAAGGCTTGTCCAAGCGCGGCCCATACTGCTGGATGCGTCGCCGCCAAATGTACTGACTTGGATCGATGGCCAGAGCCTTTTCCCAGGCGCTGATGGCTTGATTGAAGTCACGGTGCTGACGCTTTGGCGAATCGTAGCGCCTTCGATAAGCGACACCGAGTCGGAAATGGGCTTTCCCATCTTTGGGATCAGCCTGCACGCGAGCTTGAAAGGCGGCAATGGCATCATCGATCTTGGCGTCGCCGCCCCAAAGAAACAGTGGGTCATTAGCGTCAGCGTAAGGATCCGGATCATCTACAAGCGATGCTGGCTTTTCGTAGGTCGTTGCGAGGAAAGTCTCCAGGTCGGCGTCCTTGGGATTCTCATAGCGGACGATGCCATGTTCATCGATCAAGAGCGTGAATGGGATTCCTTTGCAGCCAAGCAGATTCAAGGAGTCTAGCATGACCTGCCATTTCATGTCCTGCCACTGCATGAAAAGCACGGTGCGATCGGGGTGCTGTTCTTGAGTGATGCCGACCACTTTAAGCTTACCGCTTGCCTCGAGTTCCTTCGTCTTGACGTGCCACCCGGGCACGTGCTTTCGGCAGCCCGCTCACCAAGAGGCGAAGACATGGAGCAGCACCTTATCTCCTCGATACTGAGTGATTGACGATGAGCCGTCACCGGTAATGCTGGGCAACTGGATGGCCGGAAAAGCATCGCCCGTTTTCCAGTTGGCGGCTTTGGTCAACGTCAGCGCACTCATGAAGGTCAGGAGGAAGCAGGTGATTGTTTTCATGCGAAATGGAATAAAGAGACTTTCCGATCTTCGTCTGCGGACGCAGGATTGTGCAAACCAACCCACGGACATCATGAAGTGCAAGACCTCTCTAATCTATCTTCTATTCTGCTGCGCGATGACGATGTGCACGCGCGCGGATGAAACGTTCAATCCTCGGCAAGTGCTTCGACGGCCATTGCCACCGATCGTGAAGCCGGAGATCACGAGCCTGCAACAGGCGGATGGCAAGATTGTCAAAGACGACGAGCTCGTGCTGGGCGTGGTCATCGGAGACGCGGCACGCGCTTACCCCATCAATGTGCTCACGGGGCCGAGTCGAGAGATCATTAATGATCAGTTAGGCGGCCGTGGCATCGCCGCGACGTGGTGACATCTCTGCCACAACGGCATCGTGTATGCGCGCAAAGTCCAAGGCAAGGAACTCACCTTCGCTGTCTCTGGCAAGCTATGGAATCGTAGCTTGGTCATGGTCGACAACCAAACGGACTCTTTGTGGAGTCATTTGTTAGGCAAATCGATGGAAGGGGAACTGAAAGGCACGCAGTTGGAAACCCTGCCTGGCGTCATCATGACGTGGAAGGCCTGGAAAGAAGCGCATCCGAAAACGAGCGTTCTCAAGATGAGCCGGACCGCGGATGAGTTTGTGAAAGCGTTTCACGAGAGTCCCGGTCGTTTCGTCCTAGGTGTGCGGTCTGAGACGGCGGCGAAAGCGTATTCGTTCGAATCCCTGAAGGCTGAACGCGTGATCAATGATGTGTTTGAAAAGGGGCCGATCATCGTCCTGTATGATCCAGAAGGCACCGGAGGCCGGGTATTCTCGAGGTCATTGGATGGCAAGACCCTGACATTCCGTCTCGCGAAAGACCGGATCATTGATGGAGAAACGAAATCGATCTGGGACCTGCAAGGAAAGTGTATGGAAGGACCGCTGAAAGGAAAGTCATTGAAGGAGATTCCTGCCATTCCTTCATTCACCAAAGCGTGGGCACAGTTTTATCCAGACGGCGAGCGCTATCAGAAACGTTAGTGTGAGGATCCCTGGCACGTGAATAGTAGCATAGGCTTCCAGCCTGTGACCCATCGCGAAGCGCCGAATCCTGTCATTGCATTTCGACATTCGCGCAGGTCCTAGAACCGCACGTTCGCACCGACTTTCACCGCCAACTCTTCATCGACCGTCTTCCATGTGCGATACTCATGAAGGTAAGACTGATTGACCACGGCGAAGAGTTCGGAGCCTGGTAGGTACTCCCATCGCAATAGCGATTGAAATCCCATGGAGTCGGAGATGCTATCATACTGCACGAGATGGCTCCAGGTCAGGTCAGGCGTGAATTTCCAGACCATGCGCGCGCTGGCCAAGTGGGTGTCGAACTGCGCGTTTGGCAAGTCGATGCGGTTGATTCCGTAGTCGAGGTCCAACGATAGATGTTTGTTAGGTAGAATGTTCAATTCAATGAAGGCGCGCTGACGGTTGCCATCATAGAAGTCGCCTAACGCCACTCCCATCTCCACACCAATCATGCGCTTCTGTGCAGACGTGAATGTGGCAGAGATATCGGTCCACGCATAGTTTCCCGCAGAAATGATGACGCCGTCTGCGATTTCAAAGTCTTCCGTGGGTCGATCGATGCTGTGCTCAATCTTGATCTCAAACTCATCGGCCGAGGTGAACTTGATCTCCAAAGGAGTGAACGTGTATTCGGCGGAATCTAACAGGTTATCGAGCGAGGTGAAATGTTCGGTGTCCAGCCCTATCCTGTATTCGCGGAGCCAACTGGAGTCTCCTTGGCGCAGGGTGTAGCTGGAAGTCGTCGCATAGGCGCGAACGCCCTGCCGACGAACGAAGCCAAGGGCAGGATTGAAATCCTCTCCGATCTCCATGTATTTGAGCGAGAGGTAGAGTGGCTCGTTCGGATAGGAAAGTGAGAAACCGTAGGCGTAGTCGGACTGATTTCCCAGATCGGGATCATCATTCGAGGTGCCCAAGGCGAAGATGTCAGACTGTAAGAATTTGTCGCCCAGGAAGTCTGAGGTGCGAAAGCGATAGTCTGCTCCAAGTAGGACGTTGTCACCATCAGAGTTCGGATTGCCAGCGGTGGCAAGCACCCCAAGACTGCTTTGCTCGCCGAAATGCCGCACGATGCGGCCTGATGTGACCTGCTGATTACCAAGCCCATGGCGACCTTGAAGTCTGGCATGCGTGAGCCCTATCTCGTAGTCACCGACCCGCCCGGCCACTTTGCCCGCCAAGGTGATGGGTAGAATGTCGCCGTCATCAGACAGCCCAATGCGGCGGGTGAAGTAAGGGACTAACAGATTGCGGAGTCCGGTCCGGCTCCGCCGTGATGACGTGAGTCCGCCGAAGTTGTAGATGCCGCTGTCCTCCAGAAAGAAGCCGCGTTTCTCAGGAAAGAAGAGTGGGAAACGTGTGAGATTGATTTGACGATCATCCACCTCGGTCTCGGCAAAGTCCGTGTTGTAACTGAGGGTCGCCGAGATGTTAGGCGTGATACGATAGCGAAAGTCGGCTCCCGCGTCGCCGAGATAGTCCGTGTCACCGCCACCTCGATGATAGCGTCCGACGACGTAGGGCGAGAATTCGATGCCCAAGCCTTGCTTGAGATCCTCCAGTCCAGTCAAGTCACCAGCTTCGGCGGCGTAGCTGGTCCGAATCTCTGGACGAGCGCCGGTCCAGCGACCGCGCTCTGATTTGCGGCGGATGTTACGAGAGATGTTGAATCCCCATGTGTCGTTGTTAGGATCAAAGCTGAGGCTGTTGAAAGGAATGGCGATCTCGGCCTTCCATCCTTCGTCATCGATCGAAGTCTTCACTTGCCAAACGCCATCCCATTCTGAGTTGGTGCTCGTTCCTCGGCTGAGCAAGGCATCGTAGCGTGCACCGTTAGGGTTCACCGAGAAGACATAGCCGTTCCGTTGATCGTGGAACGTGTCCATCATGAAGTAAACGTAGTCATCGGGCGAGATAAAGCCATCGCGCTCCATGCCACGTGCGATGATGCCGTCAGGATTCCGATCAAGGCAGGAGACGCCCATGTAGATCGCTTTGTCGTCATAGACGAAACGGACCTCTGTATCCTCGGTCAATTCATCTCCGGCTCGTGGTTCGTATTGATACAGAGAATCGATCGGCGGGGCGGTCTGCCAGAAGGGCTCGTCCAATTTGCCATCGACTTTGATCGCTCTGGTGAGCCTTACGGCCTGAATCGTAGGTTTGCCCTCTGGTTCACGCGCATTCAGGATTCCGCTCAATGTCAGTGAGAGAAAGAGAATCCGAGAGTGCTTCAGCATAGGGACGGAAGGAACCAGGGGTAGTCTCAAGGGTTGTGAAATTCGGCAAATATGTCATCCCGATTGATTCGGCATGGGAGCGGGCTAGAGTTCTGCCATGCGTCTTTGGTGTCTCTTCTTGGCTTGTCTGATAGTCGTCGCACCAGCGGCCGACGACGATACGGTCGACGAGCTTGGATTCTCACGCGCTCCCTATGTGCAGTTGGCCACCAGCTCCGGCGTTCATGTTCTCTGGAGAACGGTCGATCCGATGAAGCCGAAGGTGCGATTCGGCACGTCGTTGAAAGGACTCTACAGCGAGGTGAAGGCGGATCAGATTCGTTTGCGTCTGGTGGCGGGATCAGAGAAAGAGTTGAAGAAGGCGCCGGATCTCTTGCATAGTGGACCGAAACGGACGCGTCAATTCGAAGCGCCACTGACAGATCTAAAGCCAGATACGCGCTACTACTATGCGATCTATGATGGAGGGAAACGGCTGACTCCCGAGGACGAGAGCTATCACTTTCAGACATTGCCCGTAGCTGGAAAGGCTAAGGATGCCTACTTCTGGGTCGTGGGAGATTCTGGAACGGGTTCCAAGCGCCAGTCCGAAGTTCATGAGGCGATGTTAGATTACACCGAGAGTCTGAATCGACCGATCGATTTCTACCTTCATGTAGGAGACATGGCTTACAGTAAAGGCCGGGATGATCAGTTCCAGAGCAAGTTCTTCGACATGTACAAGTCTACATTGCGCCATACCGTGGTGTGGCCGGCACTGGGGAATCATGAAGGAGCTTCGGCAAGCGGAATGAGTGGCGTGGGGCCCTACTTTGACGCTTACCTGTGTCCGACTCAAGGTGAGGCTGGAGGTGCCGCTTCAGGCAATGAAAGTTATTATGCGTTCGACTACGGTCGCATCCATTTCATTGTGCTCAATTCCTTCGATGTGGATCGGGGAGGGGATGGAGAGATGGTTGCGTGGTTGAAAGAAGATCTGGCGCGGGTCAAAGCAGATTGGTTGGTCGCCTATTGGCATCATCCTCCTTATTCGAAAGGCACGCACGACTCAGACAATGAGAAAGATAGCATTGAGATGCGGCAGAATATTCTGCCGATCCTGGAATCGCATGGCGTGGATCTGGTTCTGACAGGGCATAGCCATATTTACGAGCGATCTATGCTGATGGACGGCGCTTATAGCGAGACCACCACGGTGGAAGGCGTCATCCTTGATGACGGCGATGGCGACCCTGCTGGAGATGGCGCGTACAGGAAAGTCCCGGGATTAGAGTCTAACCAAGGCACCATCCAAATCGTCGCTGGTCATGGAGGGGCAGGTGTGGGACGGAAAGGCACCATGCCGGTGATGAAACGCGTGATGGTCGAGAACGGATCAGTCTTGGTCTCGATCAAGGGCAATGTGCTAGACGCGGTGATGATCAATTTCGATGGCGTAGAGCGCGATCATTTCCAGCTGCGCAAAGAGCCTGGGGTGGTGGTCGAGCGTGTGAAAGATCCCCTTGTGCTCCCGCCGTATGTGCCTCCTGGAGGTGAGCTTCCGAGCCAATTGATTGAGATCATTCCAAGAAATGATGAATGGGCTTATTTCTTGGCGAAGAGTGACCCTCCGAAAGATTGGGCAGATGCTGGCTTTGATGATTCATCATGGTTGCGAGGGAAGGCCGGATTTGGCTATGGTGATGACGATGATGAGACCCTGCTTGCGTCATTGATAGAGAATAATGATCGCCTCTATGTTCGGCATGCCTTCACCCTTCCGAAGGATGCCGATCGCGGGAATCTTGGCATCGGCATTCGCTATGATGATGCCTTCATTGTTTATGTGAATGGCCATGAAGTACGTAGACAAGGCATTGAGAAAGGGCGAGGGGCCAAGGCCAAAGAGGTCGCCGATCATGAGGCAGAAGAAGGCTTCGAGTATTTCTCCCTGCGCGATGCCAAGGATCATCTCAAAGAGGGTGTCAATGTCATCGCAATCGAAGCGCATTCGATTGATTCCGATGAAGGGGATTTCACGCTGAGTCCTTTCCTGGTGGAGAAGTTAGATGCTGAAACCGTAGGAGGGGAAGCCCCGCCGCTTGTTTCGACGACCTATGTGCCTTTAGGCGAATTGTGGCGCTACAGCCTCGAGCAGAAGTTTGAGGATGGGTGGGAGAAGCCCGAATTTGATGATCGGAAATGGCCTGAAGGTCGGACGCCCATGGGATATGGAGGGCGGCTTCCGATAGCAACGTCTTTGCGTAAGATGAAAGATGCCTTCACGCGGGTGCGGTTCCGCAGAGAGATCGATATTTCAGATGAAAAGGACATGGATTCCTTGGGCTTGTTAGTAGGTTGGGATGACGGCTTCATTGCCTATGTCAATGGGCACGAGATCGGTCGGGGAGGCGTCGCGCGTGGGACCGGAGAGAATGCGATCGGCTTCGGAAAGACTAGCCGTCCCATGATGCGCTATTTCCCTTTGAGTAAAGTGAAAGAACATCTCAAGAAAGGCCGAAACCTCATCGGGCGGATTCATAGTCCTAGCGCACAAATGAAGCAGGGTAGAGTAGACGAGGGGACACGCCCGAAGGCATGCCCGCCTCGCCCCTCATCGAACCGAGTA
>JBLHHN010000089.1:0-18675 GCA_047616785.1 Verrucomicrobiales bacterium | reverse complement strand
TTCCGGAGAGATGCTGTGCCGAGTAGGGGCCCATAACCCCTTGATCATCAGTAACGAAGACGACTCTGACTGATCCTGATTTCTTCGGGATTCGCTGATTCAGGCCCAGCCAATCTGACGGAGAGCCAATTATCGATAAATGGGCCAAAATCGGTGTTACTAGCGGTTTCCTGCCGCAATCAGCGGATTTGCTACGTCAGGAGGTCTGACTTTAGAAAGGCACATATTCCCCTTGTCTCGCGAAACCGGAGGATTAGGTTTGTATTATCTAATCGCATCAAGCTTTGGGTTAACTTCCCTTCTTAATCGGCATGAATTCGAAATACATTCTTGGACTCATCATCACCGCTGGAACGGCCTTTGGGTTGGGTTGGGTGGTCAAACCTGCGGGAAATGGAGCGGATGCTTCTGCTGCGAGTGATTCGGTTAGTGGCAACGGGAGGGTGTCTCTGGTCCCAGCACCGACACGGACTGCTGCCGAAGTCGCTGCGGCTCAGGCGATCCGATCGAAGGCGGAGGAGACGGAACCTTTCATTACCAAATACCTAACCAATGGGATCTTGAGCACCAAGGGCATGGAAAAGGCGATGGCAGAACTCTTGAATGAGTCAGATCCGATCAAGGTGAATCAGATGATGGCGGAATTGCTAGGGCGAATGACGAAGGAAAATGCAGAAGTGGCCATGACCGCGCTTCAGAAGATGGGGACACGTGATCCCAGCACGATGTATCTCACATCGTTGTTTAGCAATTCATGGGGTAGACTGGACGGAGCCAAAGCGGTGGCATTTGCGAAAGAACAAGGAGGACGCATGGCCGGGATGGGCACGGCGTCGGCATTGTCTGGTTGGGCTTTGGAATCGCCAGCGGAAGCGATTGCCTGGCTGGGCGAGCAGGATGATAATCCACAGAAGATGTTTTACACTGCTGGGTTGATCAACGGTCTGGCCAAGAGTGATCCTGACAGCGCCACCGCCTATTTGGAAGGGGTGCCTGGGGACAATCAAATGAAAGGGCGCTATGTCGAGATGATCGCCACGGAGCAGATGAAGAAGGGAATCACAGAAGCCACGAGTTGGGCCGAGGGCCTAAAAGATGAGGGTTTGAAAAGCGATGCGTTTGAAGATCTGGCCAACCGTTACACCCAAGAGGATCCTGCGAAGGCTGGGGAGTGGATTGCTTCGCGGGCGAATGAGCCATGGGCCAGTGATGCTGTGAAAGAAGTGGCAGATGAATGGGCAGAGAAAGACCCTGCAGCGGCCGTGGAATGGGCGCAGAGCTTGCCTGAAGGGACTCAGGTGGGAGCCATGTCGGCTGCCTTTGAAGAATGGACCGAGTCTGATCCTACGGCAGCGAGTGAGTAATTGGCTAACATGGAGGCATCTCCTGTCAGAGACAGCGCGGTGGAAGGTTTCACTGAGCGCCTGGCTCGAGAAGATCCCCAATCTGCAGTGACTTGGGCGGCGACGATCCAAGATGAGGGGATGCGAAATGAAGCCCTCACAGATACCGCAAGAAGCTGGTATCGGCAGGATGAAGCCGCCGCGTCCGCGTGGTTGGAAACAAGCGGGCTATCGGAAGACGCACAGACCAAAGTAACTCAACCACAGCGTGGCGGAGGTGACGGGGCCTTTGGTGGCTTTCCTTTTGGTCGCGATAACTAACAAATACAAATATATGAGAGCGGCTTATTTTCTAACATTACTCGCGGTTGCCTTGTCGCCAGCTTCCATGTTGGCTGCGGAGTTCGAATTGAGTGGAGACTGGAACGCGGCCACAACGCTTCCGGATGGAAATGAGAGCGAGTCTGTTCTTCGCTTGGCAAAGTCAGATGGGAAATGGTCTGGCACGGCGAAGGGCGAAAGCGGTGAGCTTAAGCTGACGAAAGTGACGATCGAAGGATCAGACGTGGTCTTTGAGCTAGATATCGAAGTGAATGGAAACGAGCTTGTCTTCCGTGTGGACGCTAAAGCGGAGGGTACAAATAACTTAGTGGGCAAGTGGACCGCTAATGGCGCGGATGGCAATGAGGTGGCCACGGGAGATTGGACGGCAGAGCGTGACATGCATCCGTTAGTCGGGGAATGGAATGCCACAGGGATGGGGCCAGAGGGCGAGAAGATGAGGTTTCCCATCGTGATCCAAGAGGAGGACGACAAGCTATTAGCAGTTTTAAAAAGGGGAGAATATGCGTTGCCTGCGGATGAAGTCACTTTGGCAGATAAGAAGTTGACGTTGAAAGTCCAGTTTCCGTTTGATGGCAGTACCTACCCGGTGACGTTCACCGCGACTTTGTCAGATGATGGGGATCAGTTAGCCGGTGGTTGGGTCGCTCTCAATGCTAGTGGTGATGAAGAAGCCTCAGGCGATTGGAAGGCCTTGCGAGCTGGTTCTGTGGAGTTGGCTGGTGCGTGGACGGCCAAGGCGACTTTGGGAGATGGCACTGAGAACTCAAGTGTCTATCATTTCGAAGCGGATGGTGATGATTGGAAAGGCAAAGCCGTCGGCGATGGCGGTGGAGTCGTTTTCGATAAGGTGACGCTTGATGGCAAAGACCTCGTCGTGGACATGGAATTGCCATACGATGGGAGCACCATTGAGTTGCGCGTCAAAGCTGTCTTCGATGACGCGGGTGCGATCGTAGGCAAGTGGATCGCTTTTGATGACAGCGGCCAAGAAGCGGCTACGGGTGACTGGCAGGCTGCTCGGAAAACCGATTCCTAGACAGAGGTCGGTTCTGCATTACGATGCGCTGTGGATGCCATTTCGATTGCTGTAACCGACGGGAAACTTTTAGAATCCAGTGCTGCTAACATCGCTCGACTCCTTGAGACGAGTAAGGACCCGATTGATCGGGCCGCGGTGGAAGAACTGATCGCGGGCGCACATTGGGAGGAGTTGAATGATCGCTTCTTCAAGACTCTAGCTTTTGGTACGGGCGGGCTGCGTAGTCGGACTGTCGGTCGGGTGGTGACGAGCGCGGAGCATGGAAATGCCGCTGAGGGAGATTGCCCTCAGTATCCGTGCGTTGGCACGAACGGGATGAACTATTACAATGTGAGTCGTGCGACTCGCGGGCTCATTGCCTACGTCAAGACATGGTCGGCAGTCAATGATCCTAACAAGCGCCCAGCGATCGCTATCTCTCACGATACTCGGTATTTCTCACGAACCTTCGCGGAGTACTGTGCCAAACTTTGCACGGATCTCGGCGTGGATGCCTACCTCACAGAATCGTGTCGGTCCACGCCGCAGGTCTCCTTCGCCGTCAGGCAATTTGGATGCACCGCGGGTGTGATGCTCACGGCCAGCCACAATCCGTCGCATGATAATGGTTACAAGGTTTACTTCAGTGATGGAGCTCAGATTGTGGAGCCCCACGCGAGCGGGATCATTGCGGAAGTGAACGCCTTGACCAGCGCGGACTATGAGCCTCTGCCAGAGGCGGAACATGGAAAGGTCGTCTTGTTAGGAAAGGACATGGACGCGCTCTACATGGATCGCTTGGAATCGCTCATGCTCCAGCCGGATCTGCTAGAGAAAGCCAATGATCTGAAAGTGGTCTTCACCAATCTTCATGGCACCGGCGGCATCATCGTGACGCAGATGCTCAAGCGTTTGGGATTCAATTTCCTCACCGTGCCCGAGCAGGACGTTCAAGATGGGGCGTTTCCCACCGTAGCTTCGCCGAATCCAGAGAATCCTCCGGCATTGGCCATGGCCATTGATCTGGCGAAACGTGAGAATGCGGACATTGTCATGGGCACGGATCCTGACTGTGATCGGATGGGCGTGGCGGTGAAGGATGCCCAAGGCGAAATGATGCTTCTGACCGGCAACCAGATTGGGTCGTTGTTAGCCTATTACCGCACCAAGACATTGTTTGACCAAGGCGTCTTGAATGAAGAGAACAAGGAGCATGCGACCTTGGTCAAGACGTTCGTCACGACCAATCTGCAGACCGAGATTGCCAATCGCTACGGCATCGGGTGTGTGAATACTCTGACAGGTTTCAAATACATTGGTCAGAAGCTGAGCAAGTATGAAAGGGGCGTGCCACTCCCAGAGGGCAAGGCTTTCAGCGAACTCAGTCCTGAGGAAACCAAGGCGCTTCAACTGGAGCACTCCAAGTACTTTGTCTTCGGCGGCGAGGAAAGCTATGGCTATCTCGGTGGCGACTTTATCCGTGATAAGGATGGGAACGCCGCGGTTGTGATGTTCTGTGAGTTGGCGGCGTATGCCTTTTCTCGCGGCATGACACTTCCTGATCTCATGAACGAGGTCTATCAGAAGTTCGGCTACTACGAAGAAGGGCTGCGAGCGGTGGTCATGGAAGGTGCGGAAGGCGCGGGGAAGATCCAGAAACTCGCCAATTCATACACGCAACAGCCGCCGACGGAGGTCGATGGTTCGGCCGTCACGGGCGTTCGGAATTTCGCCGAGGATGACTTTGTGGATGAGGAAGGTGATGCCATTCCCAAAGAGAAGATGATCATCGTGGATCTCGCCGATGGCCGAAGCTTTGCTGTGCGTCCGTCGGGAACCGAGCCCAAGATCAAATACTATCTCTTTAGCCAGAATCCCGCGCGCGACGGTGAATTATCGTTGGAACAAGTCGCTGCATTGAAAGAAGAATCAGGTAAGAAGCTCGGCTCGCTCTGGGCTTTCCTGGAGAAGGACATCGATGTCCGTTTGAGCGCATAACTGACTGGCCTCACCTGCTCCGATGCCACGCTGTTTTGCCATGTTGTTCGCCATTGTTAGTGGTGGGTTTTTGGCGCTCTGTTTTCCGCGCTATCATGTAGACGAAATGGTCTGGTTGTGGTCAGCGCCTTTGTTATTGGCTCTCTGGTGGTTGCCGGTGAAGAATGAACGCCGTCGGTTTCGGCGGGGATTCTGGTTAGGCTACCTTGCCGGGATCGTCTTCTTTGGAATCAATCTGTTCTGGATCAGCGAGGTCACCGGACCTGGAGCCGTGATTTTTCCGCTTTATCTTGGTCTCTACATCGCTGTCTGGGGAGGAATCGCAGCCACCGCGGGAAGGCCGAGGGATGAGATCCTTAGCCCGCCTCCTTCAGATGATGGAAAGAAACCTTCACTCTTTCGCGCCTCGGCGCACACGCTCCATTGCGCCTTTCTCAATGCTGCCGTTTGGGTCGGGCTGGAATGGTTGCGAGGATGGGTGTTCACGGGCTTTGGTTGGAATGGCCTGGGCGTGGCCTTTCACGATGATCTCAATCTCATGCAGATCGCGGATATCGTGGGAGTGACAGGCCTATCATTTCTTCCTATGTTTGTCGGGTGTGTTCTTGTCATGACGGTGCGACGCTTTCAGTTGGAGATTCGCCACCAACAACTGCGCCCCCACTTGGATTTCGGCGTCGCCTTGGCCATGGTCGCTGGGACGTTTCTCTATGGGCTGGGACACACGCTCAAGCCTGTCCCAGAAGGCACCGATGTGAAATGCGTGCTCATTCAGTTGGCTCTGCCCAAGGCTGAGAAATGGGATCCCGAGCGTGCGGCCGAAATCTTGTTAGACTTTCAAAAATACACCAACACCTATGTCGAGACCACATCGCCGGACCTGGTGATCTGGCCGGAGTCCTCCTTGCAAACGCCACTCTTGGAGGATCCTGTCTACGAGACGTTCATGAATGGCATGCTCGCCAAAGGTGAATTCGCCTTGATGCTAGGCACCAACGACGTCGATATTCCGAATAATGCCTATTACAACAGCGCCGCGCTGATGGCAGGATCATTGCATTCTCCTGATCTGCAGCTCTATCATAAGATGCACCTGGTGCCCTTTGGTGAGTTTGTGCCGTTTCGCCAAGAATTACCTTTTCTGGACACGTGGTTGGGGGAACTCATACCAGGAGACTTCAGCCGAGGGGAATCGACAGAGCCTCTCCGTCTGCCTGGCAAAGATCTCCAAGTCATCCCATTGATTTGTTTCGAGGATACCGTGGGGCGTTTGGCTCGGAAGTTTGTCCGGCCCGAGGCTCAGTTGATGGTCAACATGACGAATGATGGGTGGTTCGGAACCAGTCCTGCCGCCGAGCAGCACCTCGCCAACGCCCGATTCCGTTGTGTGGAGCTGAGACGTCCCATGGCGCGCTCTTGCAATACGGGAGTGACCTGCCTGATCGATGTGAGAGGGCATGTGACGTCCGTTCTTGAGGACCTTGAGGAAGGTGTGTTTGTGAAAGGCGCGCTCGCCAGCACCTTGCGGGTTCCTTCCGAGTCCGTGATGACGTTCTATGCTCGCTTTGGCGATTTGTTTTCCGGTATTCTGGCAGTGTGCGCTATCCTTCTATTGATTCGTTATCGGGCCTCTCCCTGAGGTGTGTCGTTCTACTCGTGACCTTGGCGACTGCCGAAGCTCGTCCTAATATCCTGATCGCCATCAGCGATGATCAATCATGGCCCCATTCATCCGCTTATGGTTCAAAGATGGTGCAAACGCCGAACTTTGACCGTGTGGCCAAGGAAGGGGTCCTGTTCACGCATGCCTTCGCTCCATCACCTGGCTGCAGTCCTTCGCGAGCTGCTTTTCTTACTGGCAGGAACACATGGCAGATCGAGCACGCGGGCACTCATGGGAGCTACTTTCACCCCAAGTATGTCACGTTTCCTGATCGCTTGGCCGAGGAGGGCTATGCCACGGGTCATGTGGGTAAGGGATGGGGGCCTGGTGATTTTAAGAAGTTAGGACGCACGCAGAACCCTGCAGGCCCACAGATGCCAGGCTCCGGGAAAAGTGGCGATTATGCTAGCGGGTTCAAGCACTTCCTCACGCAAGTCCGAAAGGCGGATCAGCCTTTCTGTTTCTGGTTTGGAAGTCATGACCCGCATCGGAAGTATGAGAAAGGGTCAGGCCTAGCGAAGGGCAAACGACTTGAAGATGCCGAGGTTCCATCTTTCCTGCCCGACACACCAGAGATTAGGAGTGACATGCTTGATTACGCATTTGAAGTCGAGCGGTTCGATACTGAAGTCGGGAAAATGTTAGCTTTGCTAGAGAAAGCGGGAGAGTTGGAGAACACGCTCGTCGTGGTCACTTCGGACAATGGCATTCCTGTGCCTAGGGCGAAGGCGAACTGCTATGAATATGGGATTCATATGCCGTTGGCCGTCCGTTGGGGAAAAGAAGTGCCCGGAGGGCGTGTCGTCGACGATTTGGTTGGATTCGTCGATCTGACAGCGACCTTCTATGAAGTCACCGAGGTTTCACCGCCAACCGAATTCCCGATCATGGGAAAGAGCTTGGCCTCGCTGCTCCGATCCGAACAAGCAGGCATCGTAGAACCAGATCGAAGCGCCGTCTACAGTGCTCGCGAACGGCATTCATCCTCGCGTTACAACACGCTAGGCTATCCTCAGCGTTGTGTGCGAACGCGGGACTATCTTTACATCCACAATTTCACACCCGAACGATGGCCCGCCGGGCCAGGGCAAGTGCTTATCGATGGAAAGCCCGGAGACCCGCATGGTGGCTACCATGACATCGACGCCTGCCCCACGCTCACCCACCTGATTGAGCGTAGAGAAGAGCCTGCCATCGCCAAATACCTCGACTTCGCTGTTGGTAAGCGCCCCGCAGAAGAACTCTACGACATGAGGAAAGACCCAGGCTGCCTAACCAATCTCGCGTCAGACACGGATCATCAGCCCACCCTCGTGAAGCTGCGTGATCAACTCTTCAATCATCTCATAGAGACCGGCGATCCTCGAGTCACAGGGAATGGCGACGTCTGGGAAACTTATCCTCGCGTCGCCAGCATGCGTTGGTTTCCCAGGCCCGATTGGGCGACCGAAGATCCTAGCAAGGTTCCAGTGCAACTGTGGTTGGAAGCACGCCGACCGAAGAATTGAACTTTAGAATTTGTAATTCAAATCCAGCCGTAAGCGATTGCCATCTTCGCGCGTGGTAATGGTGTCCACATGAAAAGCTCTCACTATGAGATTCAGGTTGTCTGCGAGTGAGTAGCCTATTCTCAATTCATGGCCTCGAAAGTCGCTGGATCTTGTCTGGGTAGCTGTTCCGAAACGGTCCCAATCGTCCTCCGCAAGAAATCGAGCGACCGCGTATTTCCCAATATCGGCGTAGTGGTAGCCAAGCAACCAATCTCCTTTTCTTGCTAGCGCCCCCACTGCTCCATACAAGGCGAATCCCTCAGTCTCATTTTTTCCGATATCGCCAGACGGCCCTTCATTAAAGTTATAAATCCAAGTCGCTCCGATGGTCAGGGGAATGGAACATGCGGAGGTCTTATACTGTAGATCCAAGGCGTTTATTGCGTAGTTGATGTCATCGTTTGTTCGGTTCACCACGGCGGAATTGTCTTCAACGAACAATAAGCTATTTGCGATCGTTAGGGTGCCGATGTTGGAGAACTCGTGCGTAAGCTTCACTTGGCTAGCTGCCAAAAGGCTGCGTTCGGAAAAATCGTGATCGTCCGGACCGTCGGGAAGCAGCCACGTCCCCGCGACAAAGTCCATCGTGGTGTGATCACCTAGAGGAGCTGTGTAGGCCAAGGAAGTGCCATCAAGAAACACGTCTTCGTCCCAATAGAGTTCGTGTGCTTGCCAGAATGGTAATCCCATTCTCCCTAGCTGAACGGCGAAATTCTCGGGCGCGAATCGTAGCATGAAGCGATCAATCCACACATCGGACTGATCGCCATAGTCTCCTTCATTTTGCCACAGTGTGACATGTGGCGATTGTTGGCTATTAGAGTCACCATACCGTAACCGCACGTCAAATGTTAGAATTTCAGTGGGAGCAATTTTTAGCCCAAGGCGGGCACGCATTCGGAGGCGGTGGCGATCTTCGCGTGCTGTAACGCCATCAGCTCTCACAGAATCGAAGTCGACCTCATAGCGCAGTCGGAAATCGCTATAAATATCGACCATGTCCCAGAGAGACGCATCATCTGTAACGATGGTGGTTTCGTCTTTCGCAGATGCCACGAGGGCAAGTGACAGTGAAAGCAGGATGAAGGTGGACAGGTGACCCTTCTGGTTGACCCACATTAAGGCAATCGTCTCGTTCTGCATGAATATAGCGCAAGTATTCTCCGTCCTCCATTGGTGACGACCACATCACCTCTAAGAGTTCAGTTCAGGTAATTGCTATATTCAGGGTCCGAGTTTTCAAGCGTGAAACTCTCCTTCTGTTTGAATTTGCAAATGCTGGATCCAGGCACTCTGGCAGCAAATTTCCTGGGCACCAATAGCCAGGCTATTGGCTATGAGAGGGTTACCTTTTCTTAGTGATCTCTTTCAGGCTAACGGCGCGGTGCTTCTTGGCTGAGAGGTAACAGGCGTCGACGAGGGCCATGGTCTTTAGGTTGTCTTTGCCGTTGAGAGTAGGTTTGGCGTCGTTCTCGAGGGCGATGAGAAGGTCGGCCATGGGGCCGCTGAAGGCGTCTGGAAACCATACTTTTTTCCAGCGTGGCTTGTGCCATTTACCGCTGCGTGTGGTGGTGAAATCGATCGTGCTAGGGGAGGGCTTGGGATACTCAGGCCAGCCGATGGTTCCGCGGGCGAGGCCTTCGGTTCCTTCGACGCGCCAGCGGATGCCGATGTCTTTCTTGGCGCCATCGGGGCCTGCCCAAACATCGTCCAGGCTCATGGCGCGGAAGCCGTTGGCATACTCAAGGATGTAGATGCAGATGCCATCGGTGTGCGCAAACTTTTCTGCGGTGCGTGGATCGGGTCTTGTGCTGGCATAGACTCTCACGGGATCACCAAACCAGTAGCGGAAGGTATCGATGTGATGAATGGACATGATGCGGAGGGTGACCCAGCCCTGACGTTCTTGCCAAGGCATCCAATGAGGGATGGCCCGCATATCGATCGTAGCGAGGACGGGTTCGCCGAGGTGACCGAGGTTTAACGCATTCTTACACGCACGTACAGAGTGATCGAAGCGCATGTTTTGATTGACTGCTAGAGTGACGCCATGTTTTTTGCAGGCACGGACGATGCGCTTGGCTTGATCGTAGTCCACTCCGAGTGGCTTCTGTGCTAGGATGCCTCGGATGTGTTTGTGTTCGAGGATGTCCATGATGACCTTCTCCTGAAGGTCGGGTGGCACGGCAACGTCGATGACTTCCACTGCCTTGTCTTCTAGTAAGGCTGCGTAGTTCTCGTAGACGTTCGGAATCTCGTGGCGTTTGGCGACTGCCTGGGCATTGGCCAAGGTTCTGGAGGCGATGGCGACTGGATTGAAGCCGGCCGCCCGGTAGGCGACGAGATGGCAGTCTGCCATGATGAATCCCGAGCCGATGCAGCCGATCCCAGGTTTTCGGTTATTGGGAAGCGGGGCGAGGTAGTTGAGCTTACTGGAGGTCGCTTTGGCCATGTTGGGAGTTTCTTGGGCCTGGCGGGCACAAACAAGCTTTGGCTATCTAATTTTTACCCCAAGAAATTCAGCAAATTCTAATATTTGAGTTGTGGGCTTCTTAATTATGGTTATGATAATAGGTTTAGAAATTCTCCAATCTCGGTGAACATCCTTCAACAGACCGTTCCAACAGAACTGCCTGAGCCTGATCGTCGGCTTGTGGAGGAATGCTGGTCGCTGATGGGCGAGGCCGTGACGAGTTGGGGTGAATTTCCTCACATCGTGGCGACGCCGCGGATCGGAAAGGAGTCTTTGAGAAACCTTCGGGTGGCATTTCCTGCGCCAGAGGAACGATGTGACATTTGTGGTGGCAGTTTGCAATTAGCCACTTTGGAGAAAGTTGTTTGTGTTCAATGTGAGATCAAGTTGGGAATTGAAGCGCCAGTCGAGAATCGAGGGGAGATCTCTCGTGAACGGAGTGTGGCCGTGGCGTTACTCACCGTGGTATCCGGATGTGCACTGATTCTTGTGGTACTGCTTGCCTGGGGAGGGCGATCCGAAGTGGATGCGGCGTTGGTGCCGGTCTCGGCACCGTCGCGTTGGTTAGGTGCTTGGTCGACGTTTGAGGGAGATGATGATGCCGAGTGGCATTCTTTACCTGTCCGAGTTCAGCTTGCGAGGACGGCCTTCAAACAACTGCCTTTGAGTTGGGAACGTGAGGGTAAATCCGGGCAGCTGATCTGGGTCTATCATGAACACGTCTCGGAAGGTTGCTTAGCTCGTTTTGTTAGTGAGGATGGTCGTCGGTTGATGAAACTTTTGTCGAAAGGTGGCGCGTTGAAACTCACGGTGCGGGGGAGACGCTGGAAAGCGTGGGATGGGCGGCTGATGGAGATCGGGCGCGTGGAGAAATTGGGATGGGGACGCGGCGATCATGAATTTGAAGTGGGTCATCGGATGGCTAGTCCTGAGTTGGACTTTGGAGCGGTGCCGTGGTTAGGCGGGCAGCCTGGTGATGTTGCTGAGGTGTCTCAACGTAGCCGCGAAGAAGATTGAATTGGTGTCGGTATCTGTACGCCAAGAAGGGGCAACGTGAGTCACCCCTTCCCGAGAACTTGATCAATAGGTTGTTTTTTTAAGCCAACCGATCGACGTCCAAACTAAACGTGCTCTAACCTCTGAGTGATCTTGATGCGGAGTTCCGCTCACTTTCTTCTCGTCTGTTCAGCTGCTCTTTGCGCCAAGCAACAGCTTGTGCTAGCGCGTTGTCGTAGCCTACTCTGTCGGTGGAGAATTTGCGATTCACTGCTCTACCTTTGGCCACACGTGCTGTGACGGATATGTATCCTTTCACATCACCGTTATGACGACGGGTTTCGGTATAAGAGACCCCTAGATGGCCAGTGTTCGTCTTTGGAGGACGTTCATTTTGCCATGTTGGAGTTATGTTTTGAGTCATTTCGGCTCTAAGATGATCACGAAAGCGTTTTGCTTCTGTAAGTGCCACGCGTTTTCCGCCATGGACACGGTCGCTAAAAAGTTTCGTTCTCAAAACACCATTTCGGCAAACGTGAACCTGCCATCCATGGGTTTTTTCAGAGTCGATGCGTTTGATGTTTTGAGTCGACTGGTTGTTTTTCTGCTTTGGTTTTGGTGTTTTGCGTCGAATTCGAGGAGTCGAACTACTTACGACGCTTTGCGCGACTTTTTTTTTAGGCGATTTTTTAGGAGCTGCCTGCTTCACCGTCTTCTTCTTAGCAGTCCTTTTTTTAGGAGCTGCCTTCTTCTTAGCAGTCTTTTTCTTAGGAGCTGCTTTCTTCTTAGGAGCTGCCTTGCGAGCAACTTTCTTCTTTGCTGCGCGCTTTTTAGGCGCGGCCTTCTTAGCAACTTTTTTCTTAGGAGCTGCTTTCTTTACGATGCGCTTTTTAGGCGCGGCTTTTTTTGCACGTTTCTTTTTTATTGGCATGACGTGTAGGTTGTTGGTTGATCAAGAACCGCGAATCTTTTCAACTTCCATCAACAGTTAGTCAAGCTTAAATAGTTACAAACGCGAAACTTTTTTTCCTAACGCTGCCTGTTTCCAAATAGATGAGGCGTGGCTTACCCGAATTTGTTGGTGGAAGGTTGTGGTTAGCCCTAGCATGGAATGGGTAGCCCTGCTCCTTTGATTTTTGTTGAAATCAGACTGTTTCACGTTGTCGGTGGAGTTGGTTCTGTGCGTGTTAAGGGTTGATATACAGGATGTTATATGTATGCGATGTGGCGACCTAACCAACGCAGTTGATGGCTGGTTGTTTTGCGAGATTGAGATGCGTTGCACGGATTCGTTAGCAGTGGGGGAGGGGTTTGGGTAGGCTGTAGGAGTGGCTTCGTGAGGAAGCCTGTACAAGGCGCTGCATGTTTTAGTTATGCTTAACCTTGACGTCTTCGACTTCGATTTAGCTCTGGTTTGCGCGGAGCCGAAGGTGCGTTGCCTTGTTTGTCATGACGGAGATGGGCTCTTTGCTACGCCATTTGAGTGTGCTTGGAGTGTCTTTTACGGGGAGAAAGTCTTCGTCTGCAGTGCTCCAACTTTTTAGATCGGATGAGATCTCAAGTGTTAGAACGATGTCGTTACGTTCAGCGTTGTACTGGGTTTCGAATGTCCAGTAGGGTGAGGTGACTCCATTCGCTGTGTGGATTTCGGATCGAAGTTGGAAGTGGTTTGGGCCGGAGGTGGGATCTTGATCGGATGCTCCTAGAGCTGCCTCTAGCAGGGCAGCGAGACCGTCACGATCTTGATCGATGGTGGAAGGCGATGCTGATTCTGTGAGGGTGCCGGGGGAGCCGCCGCTCTGTTCGCTGGCTTTCCATTGGGAGGGATCGTTTGGATCTCCTGGGGCCTTGGGATCGATGAGCACGAGGCTGGACCCGTCTCCGTCGGCGGTTTCTGGCCATGGTTCTTTGTCGTTGTAGGTGATCTCGTAGAGGAGGGATCCGTCGGTGAGGCTGATACGGAGCGGTTCACCACTATCACTGAGTTTGAAGTCGCCATACTCGCCAAGGATGGGGAGATCTGTGTCATAGCGAAACTCGAAGGCTGCGCGATTGCGGACGATGAGGGTGACGGCGGTGGGGGCGAGTTGGGCGGCGGGGAAGACGAAGCGGACGCCTTCAGTGAGTGCGACTTCGGAAAGTTCGATGGTCTGTGCGGTGGTGTTGTAGAGTTCGATGAATTCGAATGCGCTGCGATCGAGAAAGTTGGCATCGATTTCTTCGGGGGATGGGGCTGCGGGACGGTAGTGGATTTCTGTGAGAATGAGGTCTCCAGGTTCGGGGCGTTTTCCAAGACGGAAGGTGGCTTCATTGAGCGCGCTCCATTGGTCGTTCTCGAATGAGCGTGCTTTGACTGTGACGGTTTCGGTGAGTGTGATGCCGGTGTCGGCGCGGTTGTAGGTGAGTGCTTTATCAGAAACGGCTCCTCCAGGTTGTCTAGGGTCGCTGCTGTCGAGGGTGTAGAGGAAGTCTCCGACTTGGGGGTTGAAGAGTGTGCCTGCTTTCATAACTAACACGAAGCCTGAAGCGATGATGCCACCGTGCTGATTGAAATTCGGCGCAATCATGTCGTCTGGGTAGAATCCCCGTTGCGTAAAGCGCTTGATCATGGTCTCGGCAAGCCCTGGGAAGTGGTTCTCGACGAGGTTGTCTTGGTAGTCTCGCCAGTTGCTAGGGGAACGGAAGTTCCAACGTGCGGCTTCGGCGATGAATGCGGTCTTCACTTCATCTATCCGACGCTGAAGTCGGGCGATGTTGGTGGCATCGGTTAGGGCACCGTCGTTGAAGTAGTGTTTGTGGATACGATCGGCGAAGAACATATTGAAATCGGGGTCTCCTTCGCTGCGCAAGTTTGCGAGGAATCTTCCTGGGCCTGCGTTCGTGATGCGGCTGCTTGAAGGGGGGCGCAACCAGCCGTCGGCGTCTTTCATGTAGAACTTGAAGGGGACTTGCTGGGTGCGGGAGCCGACAGCTTGGAATTCACTTTCCGAATCGCCGGTGGACCAAAGCATCATGAAATCGAGGTAGTCCGTGATATCGACGCGGTCTTGAAGGACGGTCCATGGTTGTCCAGCTCCACTAAGGTCCTCGGTCTCATCCCAGTAGTCCTGATTGCCATCGTAGGCTTTGAAATCGGAGGTGAAATTGTCGTTTCCGTTGATGGCGTCGTAGTCGCTCTCCGAACCGCCGAAGTAGCTGGCGAACATGGCGGCGTTCCAGCGTTCGCGGAGGTGGTATTGCCCCCAGTAGACGCCATTGAGATAGACGTGAATGAAGCGTCCATGCGGGGCGGTGGTTCCCATTTCTAACATCGAGTCATCAACGAATCGGTTGGACATGTAGGCTCCGCGTTGGTTCATGTCATGCGAGCCGGAGCGGAGATTGAGCGAATCAAACTCTTCGACGGGCGGGCCTCCGAATTCGTGCCCGCGAAAGAGAGGGTAATTGAGTTTGGCTGCACCGTAGCGTTTGCGGAAATAGAGTCGGAAGGATTTCTTGGGAAAGTTGGTGAAGTAGCCACCGAAACGAGAGATCCCGCCATCCACTTGAACTCCTTTGGTTCCGTCAGGGTTAAGCCATTCTACGGAAGTCTGCGATTCGACGTCATTGGTGTTGGAGGATCCGCTGCCAACGAAATTTGCATCTTCCACGGCAAGTGATAGTGTTGGCAATGCTGTCAGGGCGTCGTGCATCTGGGGGGCATACTCTTCCGATTCGGTGATCTGGGTACGCATGGTGCCTTGCTGTATGACATCGTTGGTAAAGACATAGGTTTGCGTGTCGATGTCACTTGAGCCGAGGCCTTCTTTGAACGCGGCGGCGCGGAGGACGGTGGTTTTATCGATGGTGATGGGGCCGGAGTAGACGTGTTCGATCGGGCCGGTGAAGATCGTCCCTTCGGACGGCGCTCTCCCGCTGATGGTGTAAATGATACGTGCTTCAGGGGTATCTGTGATGATCTCGACTTGGAAGGGGGCGTCGTAGAATCCGCGATCGATGCTGAATTTGGTATCGGAGACGAAGCCTGCAATGGGGGCTTGGTTGGACGCTCTTGGGGTGGGGGAACTGAAGTAGGAGGGTTCCCCCGTTTCGGTAAAGCCGTAGGATACTCCTATCCGTTGTTTGGGAATTTCGCTGATCTCGGAGGCGATGGTGATGCCGTCTGGCCTAACCAATGCGAGGTAGCTGTCACTATCACTCAGCTTGAAGTTGGCATGAACCTCGGTGCTGAAGAGAGAACTGTGGTCCTTGCCGGAGAGGTGAAGGAGTTCGTGGCCATTGTTAGGAATGGTCTTGCGAGGAATGCTCCATTGGGTCAGATCTTCGGGGTCATCCGTGAGGAACCAACCGATGAGATTCTCTGCAGAGTCACTGCTGTTGTGAATCTCAACCCATGGAGAGAGGTCATCATCTTTGTCGAGTGGGCCATCGATGTTGACAACGAGGAATTCATTGAGAGTGAGTCCCGCTTGGACCCATGGGGTGAGCCACGCGATCAGGAATACGGTTAGGAAAAGGATGGCTTTCATTAGGCTCTTCATGATCAATAGGAGAGTCTAACAATGGTGATGCCCCGAGGGAAGTAACTTTGGATCAGCCGAAGCGCTTGCAAAGCATGTCAAAGACGACCTCAGGCACGAATGTCTGAACGGTCTCTTCCCAGCCCTTGGGGCCGACCATGCCTTTGACGAGACTGGAACTCACTTCCGCGATCTGCCGGGGCGGCATGAGAAAGACGGTGGTGATGTCAGGGCAAATGTCGGAGTTGATGTGCCGCATGACGCGCTCGTATTCAAAGTCAGCTGGGCTACGGATGCCGCGCAGGATGTAATGGGCGCCGACGGATCGGGCATAGTGGACAAGGTAGCGATTGTCGAAGACGGCGACATCGACATTGTTGGCATCGATTCCGTTCGTGATGCTCGTGAGCATGCTGATGCGTTCTTCGACAGTGAACGCGTCGGTCTTATCCGGATTGGTTCCGACGGCGACAGTGAGAGATTCAAACAACCGAGCCCCTTCCTCGATCATCCAAAGATGACCTAATGTGGGAGGGTCAAAGCTGCCAGCATAGACAACGCGTGACATGATCAGATCACCATCCGGGATGACGGACACGACTGTCCAGTTGAAAAGCTTGGCCTGAGGTGTGGATCAGGTCTTCGTGAAGGAAACGAACAAACTTGGCGACCTCATGCACGGTGTTGAATTCGCCGAGGACGTGTTCTTCGCGAAAGCGCGCGCGCTGTGCGTCTGTGAGATGCTCGGTCATGCGGGTTTCGAGAAAGCCGGGAAGGATGGCGTTTACGCGTATGCCTTGTGGGCCGCATTCGCGGGCAAGGGATTGGGTGAGGCCGATGAGACCTGCTTTCGCTGCGGCATAGTTCGCCTGACCAGACGGACCGCTGAGCCCTGAGTAGGAACCGACATGGATCAGGTGACCAGGACGTCCTTGCAGAGACGCAAGAAAGGCGCGGGCAATGAGCCACGCGCCTTTCAAGTTGGTATCCACCACGTCATCCCAATCGCCTTCAGTCATCCTGACCAAAGGGCCATCTTTTACAATGGCCGCCTGGCTGATAAGAAGATCGATCGGATCGGGGATCTGCTGGAAGAATGCCTCCACTGACGCCGCGTCGCGAACGTCGAGTGTGTCACGACCCGGAGCTATTACCTGGTGGCGTGTGGACTCAAAGGATGCGCAGAGCGCTTGAGCCAGTGTGCCTTGGCCACCCGTGATTACGGTCATCACGAGTTTAGAAAAGACTCAGTGTTGTTGTTGAGCTCCTTAGAGAGGTGTGACGTTCTCCGCTTGCGGGCCTTTCTGGCCTTGAACGACTTCCATCTTTACGCGCTGACCTTCAAAGAGGGTCTTTCTACCGTTGCCGTTGATGGCACTGTGATGGACAAAGACATCGGGAGCACCATCGCGCCCCACAAATCCAAATCCTTTTTCATCATTAAACCACTTCACGGTTCCTTCGACTTCTTCTGACATATGACTTTCTTTCTTTTCTTAGTGTGTGCATGCCGGACCTGTGGCGCTCAACGGAACTGTCTTCTTGGTCAAAATAAGCCGAACAAAGATCAACTATTCTAAAATCGAGAAGGGGTAGGTTTCGTGGAGACGCCCGGTTAAATAGGATCTAGCTTTGTTGAACAAATCCACACGGATCGACGACCAATCAAGCGGATTTTAAGATATGTGAGATGAAATGGGAATGGGAGAAGGTTTCTTTAGCGCGATGAATTGTAAAAATTTAGCGTTGAGGATTTCTGGCCAATGCCTGTAGATAGTGCTGATGTTGCTCTACATACGCATTTCCTGGCTGTTCTTGGTACTTTTAGAAGTGGCGGGGTGCCAGCAGACGACCACCAGCAGGCCGTCTTCTTTCCTCTCAGACACGCCCTATATCCGCTCGTCGCCACGCATCCATTACGCGGATATGAAAGGGGCGGAAGGTATGCGCTGGCGGGTCTTGGTCGCGCGATTCAACGTGACGGAAGGCCATCCATTGGCTCCTAGGTTCGGAGCGTTGAAGGGGCCTCCAGTGGATCCTCCTGATGAGGCAAGGATCGTGGAGCTTGAGCCACCGTTCCGCATTATCACCCAGGAAGAAGTGGAGAAGCATCAAGCTGACCTAGCGGGTCCTCTGGAGGAGGCTTTGGAGTTGGCTCCCTTGCGCGACCAAGCGGTCACTATCAGCCATCAGAGAGACTTTGTGTATCCGAAGCGCTTTCATACGGCGGATCACGGGGCCGTCTATCAGACCCTGACTACTGAGAAAATGGGCTATGAAATAACCCTTACCTGGAAGTCGAAATCGAAAGAGAACGGAGAGCCTGCGATACTGGATCTTTCGTATTCTGAAAGCCAACTCGACACGTTTGAAAAGAACACGGATGGGCACCCTCTTCCGCTGATCAGGCGGGAACGATTGTCGAAGTCCTTCCAAATTGAGCGAGGGCAAATGCTTCTCTTTGGGAGCCAGAGGGCTGGATCATCCCGTGAGAATGGGTATCAGCGGCGGGCGATTTGGATAGTGCCGGTGCTCTAGATCGATTGGCCGATCGTCTCGACGAAGCTCGCACAGATGCGAATCATCGCATTCTTCAGTCTTGATTTTAATTATATGATTTGAGTATCGACTATAGGGCACCTCCGGAAACCTCATGCGGGCTAGTGCTTGATGAAATCCCCGCTGTCTTCGTTGCTAAAGCGCCCACTATCCCCAGATGGCTTAGCGTTTATCGCCTCGCCAGCGGGAATTTTCTCTGCGCCCCATTCC
>JBLHHN010000088.1:0-18852 GCA_047616785.1 Verrucomicrobiales bacterium | reverse complement strand
GTGAGTGAGGCCTTGAAGCGCGGCATCATTTCGCCAGAGCAGTTAGACGAAATGATGAACGTCCAAGCTCGTGCGATCGAGGTCTTTCAAACGGGTGGTGGCGACGTGGAGATCAACGTCAATGACTCCAACATCGAAGCGATCGACGGCCAGGTGATCTCCGTGGAGCCTTAGATCACGCTGGTGTAGCGGATGAATTCGTCGTAGCGCGCTTGAATGGTCTCAGGCGAGATCTCGTGGAGACGGCGTGTGGAGAATTCCTCACAGACGAAGCTCGCCATGACGGTTCCGTGGACCACGCCCTGACACAGCTCTTTGAATTCGATGGGACCTTCACTTTTCGCAAGGTGGCCTGCCAGCGCTCCGGCAAAGGTATCCCCGGCGCCTGTGGGATCGAGCACCTCGTGCAATGGGAATGCGCCGCAGGTGAAGAAGTGATCTTTGGCAAAGAGTAATGAGCCGTGCTCGCCTTTCTTGACCACGACGTAGTCAGGGCCCATCTCGCGCAAGCGATTGCCCGCCGTGATGAGATTGTTTGTCTCTGCGAGTTGCTTGGCTTCACTGTCATTGAGCACTAAAAGATTGATCTTCTTGAGAAGTGCTTTGAGTGGCTCAAGCGTCACATTGATCCACAAGTCCATGGTGTCTGCGATGATGAAGTCAGCTTTGCACTGCTCCAAGACTTCCATCTGCGTCACAGGGCTCATGTTGGCGAGCAAGACGATCTTGCTAGAGGCCACGTTTTCCGCGAGCTTGGGATGATAGTCTTCGATGACATTCAGCTGCACATCCAGCGTCTCCCGGGTGTTGAGGTCATCGAAATACTCACCAGACCAGTAGAAGGTCTTGCCATCAGAAAACTCAACGCCACCGAGATCGATCCCGTGTTTCTTGAGCGTTTCAACGTGCTCTTTAGGAAAGTCTTGGCCCACGATGCCCTGCAGCACGGTCGGGGCGAAGTAACTGGAGCTGATCGCTGCATAGCAGGCTGAGCCGCCAAGTAGGTTCTTATGAGATACGGTTGGAGTCTTGATGTCATCAATGGCAATGGTGCCTGCTACGAGTACGGACATGGTGATAGTGGGAGTATGGGTTAGGGCGTTAGAATGGACCGACAGTGGGCAATGTAGGCTGCTATGTCAGGGCTTTGAAGAATACCGGAGACGATGGCGACGCGTTGGCCTCCATGTTTTAGAATGGTAGGAAGGTTCTCTTTCTTCACGCCACCGATGCAGAAGATGGGAATCTTCACGTCTTCATGAACGGTGGCGATGTCTTCCATCCCGATGGGTTGGTAGTCTGGCTTCGTGGGTGTGGCGAAGAGTGGGCCAAAGCCAATGTAATCGACTGGCTCTTCCGCCGCTGCTCGAGCTTGTGCTAGGCTGTGCGTGGATTTCCCGACGATGAATTCATCTCCCACCACCGCGCGCGCGGCGGCTACAGAATCATCGTCCTGCCCCACATGGACACCATCGGCACCCACTTCCAAGGCAATGTCAGGATAGTCATTGATGATGAGCGGTACTTGCCCTGCCCGCGTGATGGGGAGGATTTCTCTCGCCATGGCCGTGATGTCTTCTTTGGAGAGGCCCTTGGCACGCAGTTGGAGGATATCGACTCCGCCATGGACCAGTGCCTCGGTTGTGTTGACCACGTCGGATTTGGTGACGTAGCCGAGATCAAGGATCCCGTATAAGTGGCAATGAAAGAGATTGGCCACGAACGCGGATTTAACTGGTGGTTTGTTTGGCGAGGAATTGCTCGACCCAATCAATATTGTAATTGCCGCTCTTGAAATCGAAGTCCTTCATGATCGAATCCTGGAAAGGGATCGTCGTCTTGATTCCTTGAATGAGGAACTCGTTGAGAGCCCGGCGCATGCGAGAGATTGCGATGTCCCTTGTTGCTCCGGTGACGATGAGTTTGGCGATCATCGAATCATAATACGGCGGTACCTCGTAGCCCGAATACACGTGGGTATCCACCCGCACACCTCGGCCGCCAGGAGCGTAGAAGAGTTGAATCTTCCCTGGGCTCGGCATGAAATTGTTATAAGGGTCCTCGGCATTGATGCGACACTCAATGGCATGGTGACGCACGATGGTGTTCTTCACGTGGTCCGAGAGCTCTTTTCCGGCGGCGATGCGCACCTGCTCTTTGATCAGGTCACAACCGTAGACTTCCTCAGTGATAGGATGCTCTACTTGGATGCGGGTATTCATTTCCATGAAGTAGAAATTCCCGTCATCGTCTAACAAATACTCGATGGTGCCGCAGTTCTCGTAACCGATCTCCTTGGCCAACTTGACAGAGGCATCGCCCATACGCTGGCGAAGTTCTTCCGTGAGCTTTGGCGAGGGGCACTCTTCAATGATCTTCTGGTGCCGCCTCTGGAGGGAACAATCACGCTCTCCCAGATGCACCACATTTCCATGGCTATCGGCCACGATCTGAAACTCAATGTGATGCGGGTTGGAGATGAGCTTCTCCATGTAGACATCGCCATTTCCAAACGCCTTGAGGGCTTCGTTAGAGGCGTTCTGAAATGCGCTGACCAGAGCGGCTTCATTCAGCACGGGGCGCATGCCCTTGCCCCCACCGCCAGCGGAGGCTTTGATCATCACAGGGTAACCAAGTTGACGAGCAATCTTAAGCGCTTCCCTCTCATCCGGGATGACGCCATCACTGCCAGGCGTGATGGGGACGCCTAATCGTTTGGCCGTGGCGCGCGCTTGATTCTTGTCGCCCATCATTTCGATGTGCTTGGCCGAGGGGCCAATGAACTTGATCTGGCAACTGTTACAAATCTCTACGAACTGCGCATTCTCAGAGAGGAAACCGTAGCCCGGGTGGATGGCGTCCACATTGGCAATCTCAGCCGCGCTGATGATGCGATCTGGCAGAAGATAGCTCTGACTGCTCGGCCCAGGACCGATGCAGATGGCTTCGTCTGCCAGCTGCACATGCATGGAGTCGATGTCTGCTTCTGAGTAGACAGCGACCGTCCGAATATCGAGCTCCTTGCAGGCGCGGATGACACGCAGAGCGATTTCGCCACGATTGGCGACAAGAACTTTTTGAAACATGTTAGTCGCCGCTCACGAGAAAGAGCGGCTGGCCATACTGCACCGGCATACCATCCTCAACGAGCACTTTGGTGATCTTGCCCTTCAGCTCGGCCTTGATCTCGTTCATGACCTTCATGGCCTCGATGATGCAGACGACCGATTCATCAGAAACGTCGTCGCCGACGCTCGCATACGGCCCTGCTTCGGGAGAGGACGAGCGGTAGAAGGTGCCGACCATGGGGCTGGCGATTTCTTTCTCATTCGTCGCTGCCAAAGGATTCTCAATAGCCGCGGCTGCAGATTGCTGCTGTGGGGGAGTTGCTGGGCCAGGCTGAGCGGCATAGGAGGCTGCATTCTGCGCTTGCAAGAAAGGCAGAATATCGTCCGCATCCATGCCCTTCTTGAGCTTAAGATTGATGCCCTCTCTCTCGAGATGAAAGAGCGACAGGTTGTGCTCATCCATCAACTCCACAATTTGGCGAATCTCTTCGAATTCCACGCGTTTTTTAACTGACTGAGGTTCTTAGGTTGGGTGCTTTGAAAAAACCGGTAAAAGTCAGACTCGACGTGCGTTCTGTCCTTCCTCGATCAGTTCCCAGAAGACTTTGGACTGGCTGACAGCCTCGTCTTCCGCAAGAGGCAGCTTGCTGCGATAGAGAAAGTCTTGCAAGGTGTTTTTATGGAGCACTCGGTGGACCACGACGTTCCCCTCGGACACCTGGAAGTAAAGCCGCATGTCCTTGGCCCGGTAGCGGTAGAGCTTCTTCCCTTTCCTGTCGATCACGCCATAAGCATCGGATTCTTCGATCGATTCTAAGTCTGCAGGGTCTACCTGAAACTCATCGAGAAGTTCGAGCTGCGCCATGGTGGGGAGCTGGGACAACTCGGCCGCGCTGATCTCATTGAAAACGACTTGTAACACAATGGCTTACTATGCCAAGGCTCACGACGCTGGCTAGGAAAACTGACTTCAAGGTTCGACGACAAAATCGGCGCGCGCTTCGCGTCCAGTCTCAGGATCGTGCGCCCGGAGTTTCCAAGCTCCAGGAGTGAGGGGCCAATAGATCGGCGCGCTGATCACGAGAGGCTGGTCATTCAGATACCAATGCAATCGTGCCGCTTCCGGATGATCCGTTCCAATGGGCAGCACTTGCTGCTCGCGGGGGAGGGCGCGATCCATGACGAAGTGGGCGTCCTGTTTAGGGCTGGTGATCGTCCACGGGCGTGGCTCCAAGGCACTTGCTGTCTTGGCTCCGAGGCGATTGTCAGGACTTTGGCACCAAGTTCGGTAGGCTTCTGGTAAGACGATCTTGCCATCCTGATACCAAGACTCACCGGTCATCATGGGTTCCGTCCCTTGAATGAACCACTCCGTTAGAGATTGGCGTGTTTCTTTCGTTGGCAACAGTCCTGTCAGAGCATCAATGGTTACCGAGACGATCTCGGTTGAGGGTTTCGTGGGAGCCAAACTTCGTGACTCACGGTGGATGGCTAACCAATCCATCATCAGTCTCCACACGGGTCCGGCCGTTTTCACAGAGAGAGCCTCTTTCATCCCGCGCCCATCGAGGTTGCCAATCCAGACGCCGACTGTGTGGGTCGCATTGTAGCCCATGACCCAGGCATCGCGAAAGTTCGAGCTCGTCCCGGTCTTCACCGCCGTGCGTTGATTGGCGGGGAAGCGGAGCACGGATTGCGCGCCAAAGGACTGTGCCCGCGCAGAGTTGTCGCAGAGGATGTCTTCTATCAGTGCGCAGGCATTGCTCTCGGCGATTCGTCTTAGGGCAGGAATGGCGTTTTCACGGAAATGTGGCTGATCGGTCGCCAGTCCACGTCTTGCCAGCGTGCTGTAGGCAAATGTGAGTTCCAGTAAAGTCACGCGCCGATTGCCGAGGACAAAGCCCGCGCCGTCGGACCCAAAGGGATCTCTTTCCTTCAAACCCCATTCCGCCAAACGTGCAAAGGCGCGGCGTGATCCCACAGCATGGGAGACTAGAATCGCAGGGATATTGAGCGAGTTCCCCAGAGCCTCGCGCAAACGCACGGGTCCATAAGTGCGCTTGTTAAAATTCTTTGGATCGTAGTCAGGATAAATGGGCGTCACCGCCTCTGCGGTATCCGTCAGGATCGAGGCGGTGGTGTGGCGCCTTTCTTCCAGAGCCAGCTGGTAGACGAAAGGCTTGAGTGTGGAGCCGGCGTGTCGTGGTGTAAGAGCGGCATTGATCGCTAGTGTGTCTGCGGCAGAGCCGATGGCATGAGCGCTGAGTCCTAGCACATGTCCCGTGATATTCTCCATGATGACAATGGCGCCATTGCGCACATCCTGCCGATTGAGTTGGGTGAGATGTGAGGCCAACACATCATGAGCCTGTTTCTGAATGCCGGGATCCAAACTCGTGGTCATGGCACCATGCGTGGGCAGTTGTTCAGAACGCCTCAGCGCGTCGATGTAGTGAGGGGATCGATGTTCCGAAGTGTAGCGCCCTGGGAGGGGAGGCGCATCTCGTAGAGCAATGGCTTGGGAGTCTGTCAGATACCCCACTTTGGTTAGGCGATCGATGGACCTGGCATACTTGCGCAAGGCGCTTTGAGGATTGCGCCAGGGATTGTAACGTGTGGGGGCTTGTGGGAGGCCCGCGAGATAGATGGCTTCGCCTAGTGTGAGAGACGAGCAGCGTTTCCCAAAGTAGGCGAGGGAAGCACTCTCGGCTCCGAAGCGCCGATTGCCGTAGTCGAGCCGGTTGAGATAGCCTTCCAGGATCGCGTTCTTCGGCCACGATCGCTCCAGCTTGAGTGCTAAGATCGCTTCACGCCATTTCCGCTTCCATTGACGACCGCGTTTGCCCAAGTCCTGCTTGATCAGTTGCTGTGTGACGGTCGACGCTCCGCGCCGAATGCGGCCTGCACGAATATCCGACCACGCAGCGCCACCGATGGCATAAAGATCGACGCCTGGATGATCGTAGAAACGGTGATCCTCCAGATTCACCGTCACTTCGGGCAGCCAGCGTCCCATTCCAGACAATCGCCCTACTAAACGTGTCCGAGCCGGGCCGCCCGGGAGCATGGCCAAGATGCCGCCTTCCTGATCATGGAGAACGGGCGTGCCTTCCAGTGGTTCGTTGATCGATTCCGGAAGATCGCTGCTCTGTATGATGATCTCGAGGCCGATGACACCCCCGACCAGGATCACTAAAGCGACCAAGGCGTAGCGCTTCAGGCGCTTCAGGCGCTTGGTCCAAGGAGAGGGTGATTCTGAATAATCTGGCGACGAGATCATGTGAGAGCTAGGTGAGTATAGGGTGGCGCATCTTCTGCTTCCTTTCACCTCGATTCGCAAAGCAATCCGAAGGTTTAGGCCAGTCTGCCCTCAGACGGCTTTCTGGCGCGGAATCGGGAAACAGATCTCAAGCATTGAGTGCAGGCCTCACACCATCCTTCGATAGATTGCGGCGCGAGGACGATGCCAGCAAAGACATGCAAGGGCTCATGACGTCAGTGTGCTAGATCTGTATCGACGGCAGATGACCACCGTCAAAATCAGAGCCGTCATCGAGAGCAGCATTACCCTAAGCAACCATTTGGCCCTGTTGGCTTCGGAGACTTTCGCCGCCGCCTGCAGAGATGCCTCCAGATAGGTCGGATCCCTATACGGAGTCGGCTCGAGAATGGCGATTCCAGTCATCGCTAGCATTTCCTGCACCCGATCTTCATACTACCAGTCTGAGCGCATCTCGCCGTCATCAGCCCGGATCATTAGAAATCGAATAGGCTTGTATGACGGATGATCCTTCCATTTCCAGTGCATAAATGGATGTCGGGATTTCCATCCACCCGGAAAAGGCGAAGGTCGAGACTTGATCATCATGAGCTCGCCATCAGGAAAAGACTTTCGCTGCTCCGGTGAAATGAAAGAGTACAAAGTCGTGACATCTTCACCTCCAAAGCGTCTGTTTAACTCACTAAGATTCCGAACCAGATCTATCTGCTTCCACTCGGTGATCTCTTCCTTCCCGACTATCCTTTCGTATTGCCTGAAAGCGCCACTCAAATTCTTCACACCCATTTGTTCGGGTATCACCCTCTGCGTAGCTCAGGCACACTAGCAACAATACGGCTACAAAAATGAGATACCGGGGATTCATGGCTATTCCATAGAGTGGCGGAGCTTCCGCCTTCTTTCACCTCGATTCGCTAAGCAATCCGGCGTAGAGAAAAGCATGCGATGGATTCACCTAGTAATGACGTTCGCGGCGATGATCGTTGCCGTGCAGGCGGAAGAAGAGAAAGCATCGTGGGATGTCGACGCGCCTCCCGGTCCCAAGAGTGATCAAATCATTGATGTCGATGAAGGGACTTGGATCACGGTCGATGTCAGCCCTGACGGGAAGACGGTCGTCTTCGACCTGTTAGGGGATCTCTACCGCATGCCTATCGCCGGATCGGATTCACCAACCAAGCTCACCGATGGCATGGCTTGGGACATGCAGCCGCGTTTCAGTCCGGATGGCAGCCGCATCGCGTTCACCTCCGATCGCACCGGCAAGAGCGGCAAAGGAGGCAATAATCTCTGGACGATCAAGAGTGACGGCTCCGACCCGAAACAGATCTCCGATGAAGCCTCACACTTGCTCAACGGGCCTGCTTGGTCTCCTGATGGTGACTATCTCGTCGGTCGGAAACACTTCACCAGCCGGCGTTCCCTAGGATCTGGTGAGATGTGGATGTATCATCGGCGAGGCGTCGAGGGCGATGCCGCAGGCGGGGTGCAGTTGACCAAGAAGCCGAACGAACAGAAAGACGTCAACGAGCCGGCCTTCTCACGCGATGGGAAGTACCTCTATTACTCGCAGGACACCACGCCTGGCGATGTCTTTGAATACGACAAGGATTCTAACAAACAGATCTACGTCATCAAACGGCTTGATCTCGAAACGGGCGAGACCCAGAACCACATCACCGGCCCAGGCGGGGCCTGTCGTCCGACGCCCTCGCGTGATGGCAAACAGATTGCCTTTGTCAGGCGAGTCGGCGCCAAGACAGGCTTGCATGTCTTCGATGTTGCTTCGGGTAGCATTCGGTTAGTCACCGATCAGCTTGAGCGCGACATGCAAGAGGCTTGGGCCATCCATGGCGTTTACCCCGCCTTTGCCTGGACGCCGGATGACAAAGCCATCGTCATTTGGGCCCGTGGCAAGATCCGAAAGATCCGTGTAAGCGATGGTGAAGAAGAAGTCATTCCCTTCCATATCCAAGACAAACGCACGGTCCTCGAAGCGCTGCGTCAACCGATCGCCGTCGCTCCTGACACTTTCCCCACGCGAATGCTTCGTTGGGTGCGTGTTTCACCGGACCAGACCAAGGTGGTCTTCCAAGCGCTCGGGCATCTCTACACCAAGCCGTTGCCTAACGGAACCGCGAAACGCATCACCAGCCAATCAGATCATTTCGAGTTCTGCCCCAGTTTCTCTCGCGATGGGAAAGAGCTTGTTTACACCACCTGGAACGACGATTCCCTGGGTCAAGTGCGCGTTCTGAATCTCGCGAACAACACTTCCCGTGCTCTCACCAGTGCGCCAGGACACTACCTTGACCCTGTCTTTTCTCCCGACGGCAAGACCATCGTTTTTCGCAAGGGGCAGGGTGGGTATCTCCGTTCCCATCTCTGGTCGCAGGAGCCCGGACTTTATCGCATCCTCACTTCAGGAGGTGAAATGTTCCGTCTTGCCAAGTCCGGCCAGCATCCCCAATTCGGACGGGAGAATGATCGCGTCTTCTACATCAAAAGCAGCCCTGACAAAGAAGCGGACAACGCGCGGCTCATCTCTACTGACATGGACGGGCACGAAGAGCAGGAGCATTACACAAGCAAATGGGCCACCGACTACGCCCTCTCTCCAGATGGGCGTCAAGTCGCTTTCATTGAACGCTTCAATGTCCATCTTGCGCCTTTTGTCAGGGCAGGAAAAGCTATTGAAGTGGGCCCTGAAGCAAAGGGGTTGCCTGTGGAGAAGGTCAGTGAGCAAGCGGGCGATTGGATTCATTTCTCGAACGATAGCAAGCAACTCTACTGGGCGCTGGGGCCTGACTTATACACGAAGACTCTAGGTGATCTTGAGGGAGATCCCACGGTGAATGATCTATCCATACAGGTCCCGCACTCTGCGCCGACCACCACGTTCGCCTTCGTTGGAGCGAAAGCTGTCACCATGTCAGAGCGTGGTATCATTGAAGATGCCACGATCCTTGTGGAAGGAAATAGGATCAAACAGTTAGGCCCGCGGACGGAAATAAAGATCCCAGAAGGAGCCACCGTGATCGAGGTGGACGGGCAAGTGATTCTGCCAGGATTCGTAGACACCCATGCGCATGGTTCGCAAGCCAGCGCTGGCATCACGCCGCAACAGAACTGGGTGGACCTTGCTCGGCTCGCCTTTGGTGTCACCACCATTCATGATCCCTCGAATGATACCCAAGAAATATTCGCCGCGAGTGAAATGACCAAAGCAGGCGTCATCACCGCGCCGCGCACGTTCTCCACCGGCACGATTCTATACGGTGCGACCGGTAGTTTCCGAGCCGAGGTGGATAGCCTTGAAGATGCGGAGTTTCATCTTCGGCGCATGCAGGCCGTCGGGGCCTTCACCGTGAAGAGCTACAATCAGCCGCGTCGTGATCAGCGTCAGAAGATCATCCAAGGCGCGCGCGAGCTTGGGATGATGGTTGTGCCAGAGGGCGGGTCACTTTTCATGAGTAACATGACGATGATCGTCGATGGACACACCGGGATCGAACACACGCTTCCGGTGCAGTATGTCTATGACGATGTCCTGGATCTCTGGCGTGGGACCGGCGTCGGCTACACGCCCACGCTTTGCGTCGCTTATGGTGGCATGTCAGGAGAAATTTATTGGTATCAAGAATCGGATCTTTGGAAACACCCACGACTGAAGAGCTTCATCCCACCGCACGTTCTCCAACCCCGTTCGCGGCGTCGTCCCACCGCGCCTTTGGAAGACTTCAATCATATCCAAGTGGCCAAGATCGCGAAACAGCTCGTCGATCAAGGAAACCTGGCTCAAGCCGGTGGTCATGGTCAACTCAACGGCATCTGCACCCACTGGGAAATGTGGAGCTTTGTTCAAGGCGGCATGACTCCGTTAGAGTCTCTCCGCTGCGGCACTCTCAATGGTGCCAAATATTTGGGGCTGGATGGCGATCTTGGCTCCTTGGCTCCTGGCAAGCTCGCCGATCTTCTTGTCATTGCCAAAGACCACGACCCTACCAAAGACATCAGGCATTCAGAGAACATTGATTGGGTCATGGCCAATGGCCGTCTCTTTGATGCGGCGACCATGCAAGAATTCGGTGAACCCAAGCGCACCGATTTCTTCTGGGCACTTCATGGTCCTGGCGCGGATCTCACGTCCCTTCCCACGTCAGGCTGCCAGCACTGCCGACCCGGTGCGGGCTCGCATCAATAGATTAGCCCCGAAAGTAGGAGCTGCCTGGAATAGCACTCGCCATCCCAAGTAGTTCCCTCGCTTCTGTAATCGGCGTATTCACCCATGAGTTGCCGTCGGGAGCCGAAATGAGACAATAGATTGAAAGTTTTCTAAGATAAGAGTGCGGTAGAGGAAATGAGCCTTGGCGATCGAGTGGAATCCAAGGATCCTGATCGTATCATGTTTCCAGACTCAGCCTCCTCCTTCATCGCTCAGACGTTTCGATGGCCTTCGTGGTCGGTCTGTGGAGCATTGGCATTTCTTCTCGCGCCGCCAGTGATGGCACAGGGGGGCACTGCGAAGACTAACGTCGTCCTCATCATTGCGGATGATCTCGCTTGGGACGACTCTGGTCCTTACGGAAACGACCGTGTTCGGACCCCGAATCTTGATCGTCTTGCAGCTGAAGGGATGAAGTTCAATCGCGCGATTCTCACGGCCAGCTCATGCAGTCCTAGTCGAGCTAGCATCATCACAGGTCTCTATCCTCACCAGACGGATGCCGAGGAACTGCATTGGCCCTTGCCCGCTAGCCAAGTGACATTCGTTGAGAAACTGCGAGAGGCTGGTTACTGGACGGGGGCGGCAGGGAAATGGCATTTGGGTGATGCCATTCGTGACCGCTTCGATGTGATCAAGGATGTCGACACTTCAGGCTTCCAGCTCCCCGCTGGAGACGCAGGCAAGGCGGGCAAGTTCAAAGAAACGACCAATGGTGAAGCGAAAAGCGGGTGTGCTGACTGGGTGCCTCTCCTTCGCGAACGTCCCGATGATCGTCCCTTCTTTCTCTGGCTTGCTGCGCTCGATCCGCATCGCCCCTACGAAGAATGTATTCTTGAAAACCCTCACGCTCCTGCGAAAACTCGCCTGGCACCCTATCATCCGGACACACCGGGAGTGCGTCGTGAGTATGCGCTCTACTATGACGAAGTCACGCGGCTGGATCAATACGTGGGCAAAGTGTTGGCCGAGTTAACTTCTCAGGGCGTGCTCGACCAGACGCTTGTTCTCTTCATTTCCGACAATGGTCGTCCATTCCCACGGGACAAGACCTCACTCTACGACTCTGGCATTCGCACACCCATGCTTGCGCGTTACCCACCCATGGTCAAGGCTGGTTCTGTTTGCGATCGCCTCGTCAGCGCCCTCGACTTGGCCCCGACTTTTCTTGAGCTGGCAAACACAGACAAAGGCAAATTTCCGGGAGTGAGTTTCGTTTCCCTTCTGAAGAAGGCCGATGCGCCCCCCATCCGGACCTATGCCTTCGCGGAGAAGAACTGGCATGACTACGAAGATCACTCACGCTCGGTGCGCGATAGGAAATACAAGTATATCCGCAATCACTACCATGATCTTCCTCCCACCCCACCAGCCGACGCTGTCCGTGGCGTCACTTACCAAGCCCTCATTGGGCTTCGTGACAAAGGCAGCCTCTCCGCCGCCAGCGCGCAGCTTTTCTGGAGCCCCAGGCCCACGGAAGAACTCTACGATTGCGATGCAGATCCTCACGAACTCACCAATCTTGCCGCCAACGTCGAGCACTCAGGGATCTTGGCGAAGATGCGAGAAGCCCTGCGCGTCTGGGAGAAAGAAACCGATGATGACGTGCCCACCCTACGAACCGCCGACGAATTCGATCGCGACCTCGGCACGCCCACAGCCGCAAGAGTCCGTCCTCGAAAGTCGAAAGCAGAGATGGCCAAAGCAGGTCTAACCGCACCCTAACATCCATCTAGGAGAGCGATGCTCGGTCATCGCCGATTTCTTAGGGACATGTTAGCACCCCGAGAAATCTACGGCTGGGACGGAGCGTAGCCCTCCGGATATGGCGGCTGACGCCTGGTTCTACTCCGTCTTCAAACGGTAGAATCCAATCCCCTGGGCGACATGAGCCGCATCGACATCTTCATAGGTCCCAGTGACGACCCCTGACGCGATCGTTTCCCATGAACCTGCTTGAAGGTCAGTCGAAAACTCAACATTAATGATAGCGCCATTCGCATTCGGCCAGGTCAACTGAATACCAGCCGCCGTCCCGTCGATGGAGGTGATCTCAAGGGCTTTCGTAGGCGCGTCCACCACCACGGGGCCGCCTCCTCCACCGACAAACAACCTATCGATAAAGAACTGCAAGCCTTCTGGATTGATCGCTCCCGAAGTGAAGTCAACCGCTACCAGATTGTTATTCTGGCCGTCACCTGCAACAGCGTCACTGGCCACACCGAGAGCGGCTTCATTGGTGCCGCTCCAGTCACCTCCCAGGCCCTTCGAATCTGTGCCCACAGAGACACCATCGATGTAGAGGGCCGTCGTTTGTTCATCGCTTTCATTGAGAACGCCATACGTCCAGATGATCTCGAGATCACCGGCGGCTAACTGATCAGCCGTGAAGGTATGCTCGATCACGGCCAAGACAAGACCACCACTACCGGCAGCGCGATACACGAGCTTGCTCGGCGCTTCATAGACCAAGCTATGACCAACCGTGCTCCCGCCAGTTTCAAAGATGAGCTCAAGCTCTTCGTCCACCTTCTCGTCGAAATCCACCCACACTCGGAAGGTCGCGTCTAACAGATCAGCACCACCTTCGATGCCGCTGAAGCTTGGCAACGTCTCAAAAGACTTGAATGTCAGCGTGGGCTCGCCCAATCGATCTTCGGGGAAATCGGCCGCATCGGTCGGGCTCGATCCCTGGGCAATTTCAAAACCGTCGCGGAAGCCATCGCCATCGCTGTCAGCTCTGCTGGGATCACTCTTCACGTCACCGTTGATCTCCTCGATATCTGTGAGGCCGTCAGCATCGGTATCGACGAGAAGCGGGCTGCTTGGCTGGGCGCCTTCCACCTCTTCTTGATCAGTGAGCCCATCACCATCGGTGTCACCGTTGTTGGGATCACTGCCGATCTCATTCACCTCAAGCCCATCGGCCAAACCATCGTCATCCGAATCCGCCTTCGTAGGATCCGCACCCGCAGAGAACTCTTGAGCAGCGGTGAGACCATCGCCATCCACATCGCTTTCACCATTCTGGCTCAGATCGCCAATGGCACTCAGCTCCCATTGGTCTAACAAGCCATCACCGTCGGTATCGCCATCTTCGCCAACGATGAAGAGAGAGCTCTCACCAGCCACTTGCTCACCAGCGAAACCGACGTCATTGACGAGAATGTTCACATCATAGACGCCGCCAGGCAGCGAGAACCCTACGATCGATTCGTCGTTCGAATCGAGCCCGCGGAGAGATTTGAAGACCAAGTCTTTCTCCAACGACAACACAAAGTCGCCTCCAACGATATTCAGGTCTTTGGTAGGAAGGTTCACATTGTACCCAGGCACCAAGGTTCCTGATCGAATCGTGACATGGCTAGATCCGAGCGAGCCAGTAGCCACAGGCCTCAATGTCCCTCCCTCGATTGCCCAGTCCGCTTCGTAGTCACTTCCAGGTCCAGAAAGTCGTGTCTCAGCATCGCTGAGGCCCCCCACATCCAAGCTCACCGTGATCGCTCCGCTCCCCGTGATGGTGCTCATGAGATCCAAGAGCGCTCCTTCGATCACATGCTCGATCGTCAACGCACCTTCCAATAGCAATGCCCCAGAAATGGCGGCATTCTCCGAGCGCATGGTCAACTGACCAGCATCGCGAATCGTCAATTGGTCGATTTGCACCGTCCCCGAATGCCGGAGATCCAACGTGGCGCCCACGGCGAGAACGAGGCTGCCTCCGCCGAACACCGGGCTCTCAGTTTCTGGCGTGGACAGCGGCCCTAACGCATTTCCGACGATAAAGTAGTCTTTGTCTGCTGACGGCGCGAGGCCATCTGCCCAGATGTCCGCCGTATTCCAGTTCTCACCATTGGCTGGTGTTCGTGTCAGGACGATGGCATTGGCCGGTGGCGAACTTGCTGCCGAAGTCGGGTCGGTGGTCAGAGCGAGTTCCACATCGTCACGGAATCCGTCATCATCGGTGTCTGCCTTCCCGGGTGCGGTGCCTAACTCATTGACCTCTCTTCCATCCGATAAACCGTCGCGATCGCTATCCACAGAGATCGGGTTGCTTTGGTGGGTGTTGACTTCATCGCCATCACTGAGCCCGTCGCCATCGGAGTCTGTGTTATTGGGAAACGCGCCGGTCTCAAACTCGCCTCGATTGGTGAGGCCATCGCCATCACTATCCGCGTTGGCCGAGGCATTGGTATTACCGAAGAAATTGACCTCCCAGAAATCTAACAAACCGTCATTATCAGCATCATCGTCGCCATCGACCGCCAGCTTCTTGAAAGCTTGCTCCACTTCTTCCGTGGTCAGCACTCTGTCATAAACCTTGAGAATGGCGATCTCCCCAGTGAATTGTGTGACGAATTCAGGTTCATCACCACCCACGCCGCCCAGAGCGGTCGCGATGCCTGCAGAGAAGTTGCTGTGGCTGAACATCGTCGCTCTCCCATTGGGAACGCCGATCGTGCCTGAACCAGTGGCGATGCCGCTCCCGCCCGCCGCCCCACGCACGGACAACGTCGCGGAATTCGTGGTGGCATCGATCGAGGCCACGATCTGCACGTAGTCGCCTGCGAAATTGGTCTGAAGCGTCGAGACTTCGATATCGATGGTCCGTGTGCCGCTGGCACTGTTAATGAAGCGAATGGTCTGCGGAGTCACCAAGATGCCCACGCCATTGGCGCCGCCGCCGGTTTCAAAAATGACCTGATGCTCGACATCCTCAACGAACTCGCCCGTCTTCACCCACACTTCGAAAGTGGTGTTTCCGACAGGAAAAGCCCTGCCATTGTCCATGCCCGTGTCGTTGCTGAACTCGATCATGTGATGCGCCTGCGTGATCGTCGTGCGCTCACTCATGACTTCGACCAGTTCGCCATTTTTCACATCCCAGTTGCCTTCTCCGACGGCATCTTTGAGCGCCCCGTCCGATTGATTCTCGGCACCTGCATCATAGAGATTGATGATCGCCGCCTCCAACGCATTGACCGTGATAGAAACGTCACGACTCGTGGAGCCATTTGCATTCACGGCGGTGAGTTTGTAAGAGGTGGTTTCGCTAGGCGTCACCGTGGTTTGTCCCTGGCTGGCCACATCTCCGATCCCAGGCTCGATACTCACCGAAGTCGCTCCAGCGACGTCCCACTGGAGCGTTGCTTCTTCACCAGGACCCACCAGTTCCGTGGCGGTGAAACTTTGCACCAACGGCACGGCATCCACGACGACCGTCAATGCCTGCTCCGCGATGAAGCCGTTGAAATCCACGGTGATATTGTATGTCGTCGTGTCGATGGGCGATACCGTCACGCTTCCTTCATTGTTGGTCGTCATGGCTGAGATATCGCCAATGCCTTGATCGAGGGAAATGCTAGAAAACTTGTCCACTTTCCACGAGAGCGTCGTTTCCTCTCCCGAAGCAATCGTGACAGGTTCAGCGGCGAAGGACTCGATCTGAGGTCGGCCATCTAGTGATACAAGCGTTAGAGACATTTCACTGCTGCTCCCGGAGCCATAGTCGATCTCGAATTCAAATCCTTGCTGATTCACAAACGAAGTGCCTTGGGCGAACTGCCCAGTCAACGAGGTGTAGATCATCAGTGGCCACGAGTCACCCACGTTGAAATCGCCTTCCAAAGTGATCTTGAGCGTCGCTTGAGGGCTGATATCAATGGTCAACCCAGCAGCGGTCGCACGTTTCAGAGACCCGATTTTGTCCCCATCGATGACGAAATAAAGGGTTCCGTTAGGGCCGATGACACTGGGATTGCTCTCATTGAACTGCGCATTGATCCCCGTGGGACGCATTTCCAAAGTGCCGTTGATCAGTTCCATGAACTTGTAGTTCAAGAGTTCGCCCGCCACGATGACCGTGCCGATGCCACCTTCATCATCGCCGATTCTCATCGTCATGTTGCCACCTTGAGTTCGAAAGGCGGCGCCCTCTTCAATGATCAGTGTCCCAACGCCTCCTGCGCCAACACCGACGAAGACACCATTGGCACCGCCATGGGCGCCGCTCAAGGTACCGCCACTAACGGTAAGGCTACCAACGGCGCCATTGCCAACGTCCACCCGGCTCGGGTTCTGCGAATTCTGTGCAGCGATGTCTTCCGTGATCACCGCGTTGCCATTGACGATCGCCGTCGAGTTGTCAGCTGGCACACCATCATCCCAGAGATCGGCATCCGTCCAATTGCCGTCTCCAGTGAAGGTTTGGGCGTGGAGCCATGATGTGCCTAGGAAAAGTATGAGGAGAATAGGAAGGAGTTTCATCGTGAGGTGGGTGGGGGTCTTGTGAACTGCGTCCGAAGGGTAGCCAATCGAATCGGACACTCCAGCTTTAGTTCGTCCGCGCTTCTTCAGCGGCCCACTTCTTATTGAGGGCGATATTGTCCTCAATCCGCTTGAGATGGGCGGGGTCCATATTGCGCTTGGTGAGATAGACGGCCATGTCACTAGCATACATCTGGGAGGTCTCAGGCTGGCGACCTTTGTCATCAGTGCGTTCCATCCAGGCATTGAGCCGTCTCCGCATTTCATTCAGTTCGTTCGCGTGTTTCGGATCCGCCGCAAGGTTGTGGATTTCATGCGGATCCGCCTTTAAATCGTAGAGTTCCTCCAATGGTCGCGTGTCGCGCATGATGAGTTTCTGTGTGGCGTCTAGTTTGCCAGCGGCATTCCATTCGCGCAGAGCGATCAGGATGCTCTTGGCATCCTTGTAACGACACGGCTGCAAGTAGGGACGATTGGGGAGGAAATTGCGGATGTATTTGAAATTGCGTGTTCGCACCGAACGCATGTGATCGATCGTCTCATCACAACGATCGCGCGCCGAGAATGCCACTTCACGCGGCGTATAGGTCTTTGATAGGATATCCTTGGCCTGCATGTGGTCCGGTATTTCAATCCCCGCAGCCGCCAAAGACAACGCCGCGATGTCAATGTGCTCGACCACATCATGCCGCACAGATCCCGCCGCAATCCCTGGCCCACTGATCACGAGCGGCACATGCAGACCCTCGTCATACATGAACTGCTTGCCACGCGCATGACTGATCCCGTGATCGGTCATGAAGAGCACCATCGTCTTGTCGCGCACGCCTTCCTTTTCCAGCCTCGCAATCACATCACCGACCATCGCATCCGTCATACGCACCGAGTCCAAGTAGGCTGCCCAGTCTCGCACTATGTCAGGATGCGCTGGATAGTAGGGAGGCAGCTTCACCGCATCGAGCGGCGTCCGAGATCCTAGACGTTTCTCTGCTAGACCAGCGATCTTTTCCCAGCCTGCGGCATCTTTGCCGCGGAGCTTCCCACCAGGCGTTTGGATCTGAACAAAGAACGGCTGCCCATCCTTGCGTTCCGACCAATCGCTACGATCATAGACCGCAGGATCCCATTCGAAGTTATAGTCCGTCTTGCCTAACTTGCCTTTCTTCGGTGGCCAAGCGGTGATGGAAGTATGATAGCCCGCTTCCTGAAACAACTTCGGCACCAACTTGATCTTCTCGGGCAAACGAATCTTCTCGTTTCCACGTCCACTGCGATGATGATGCGCTCCAATGCTAGTCTGATACATGCCCGTGATGAACGCTGAACGGCAAGTAGAACACACTGGCGCCGTCACGAAGGCACGGGTGAACTTCACACCTTCAGCCGCCAGTTTGTCGACGTTTGGCGTCTCAATCGCCGTCTCGCCATAACAAGAGAAATTTGCCGACATGTCGTCAGGAATGATCCAAACGATATTGGGCCGATCTTCCGCCTGCAGTGATCGTGCCGTCAGGAAAAGGAGAAGGAAAAGTAGGCCTGATTTCAGAGTCATGAGGGTGTCCTTGAATGCTATGGTAGGAAATGTCGACCATTATCCAATTGAGGCGGTGAATTATCCTAGAATCCATTGTCCTAGAAACGACAATGGAAGCTGGGGCCACCCGTCATCTTGGAAGGGGGTGACTGGCGAATAATGTGGCGGCTATGATGTTCAATAGAACAAATAGGACTATAGGTTGTGATTTGTGGTAATTATGTGAAAAGTGCTTAGACATGACAGCCGAGGTCTTACATAACGACGATGACCATCAAGGTGACGGTTAAGAAAAGTGCCGCCTTTCTTGAATGTGAAGAGAATATCCAGGACGCCCTGAATGAGGCGGGAAGTCTTGCTACAGAGCAATGCTTCGAGGATTTTGATAGTGATGGTAGTCCGATAACTGTTGCTGGCCGAAAATTGACGGCAAAGAAGGACAAAGTTCCGAAAAAATACGAAACGCCCTACGGAATAG
>JBLHHN010000087.1:0-19341 GCA_047616785.1 Verrucomicrobiales bacterium | reverse complement strand
GGAAATGAGTCCGCGCTCAAGAGATCCGTCACGCGATAGCCGCTAATTCCTTGGTAGATCTCACATAACAATGAACCCGTCTCTTCAGTCATACGATCGAAGACCCGCACGACAAGTTGATCTGTCCACGTGTTCTGGCCATCGGTCGCAGTTAACTGAAGTGTGTAATTGCCAGGACCTGGAAAGTGCACCTCACTATGGAGCGCATTTGGCGAGGCAATCTCGACACCAGCGCTCCCTCGCACGACATCCCAAGCGATGCTCAACGGGCGCGGTCCCGGAGTGATATCGAGAACCGTCCCATGGATTTAAATGGCCTCAATCGGCCAGCGCACGCTCACATCGTCACCTGCATTGATCTCGATCGCTTCGCCCATGCCATCCGCTTCTTCGAACGGAATCAGCACGGCACCCTGGATCACTCGGATCTCCGCATAGGGATCAGTGCCTCTGCGCCATGCCACGGAAAGATAGTCTCCACGGGTAGTCTCTTTATGCAGAGCTTCAACATAGTAACTCACTCCGGCTTGCAAACGGATCACCTCCGATTGCTGTGAGGGGGATCAATCCCAACAGTATCGCCCTGTCGCATTGTCCGTGAAGGCGACCCGCTCTTTCCCAGTAGGATCACATCCCGTAAGATTCAGCCGCAATTCCGAGGCGTCATCACTGGTAATGTAGAAGGTGTAATCACTCGTCTTAGGAACTCTCACATAACCCCTCAGACGCATCCCGTAGTTCTCCGTCCAATCTACAGGGGTGTCTAAACTCCTCAACGTGTCACGAAAGGTTGGTTTGTCAGGAAAGACGGAAGCCTCCACAAGATTTGAAACACGGTAGCCACTAATTTCTGTGTAGATTTCACGTAGGATGCCACCCGTAGACGGCTCCGACCTATCCTGCACCGTGACGTTAAAACGGTCACGACTGACACTCACGCCATCCGCGGCTTCTAAGATGAGTTCGTAGATTCCCGGTCCGGGGAAAGTCACGTCCGTTCCAGGATAGGTCGGATCCGAGAATTGAACCGTCTTGTTCACAGCCGCCTCTTGCCAAGAGAATCGAAATCGTTCGGGCCCCTCTTTAAGATCATAAACCAATCCCGTTAAGCGCAACGTCTCGTTAGGCCAAAGGAGCACGCGATCTGGACCAAGCACGACTTGGATCTCCGGATCGTGAGGACTCGCATCTCGCAGGGGCGAAAGGAATCCTTTCGAGATCGGTTCCCGACCATTGGTGGCAGGGCCGGACCATGCGAGTGCTAGATGATCATTCCAGGAGTAGCGGTGGAAGAGAAGAATGCCCTTTTCTTACCGCGAAAATTTGTCCGCTTACGCGCTGAACCCGCCCCGGAGTCACTCACTCCACGGTGACAAGCCGCGTCTTTGGCAGAGCTTGAAGGAAGATCTTGCCGTAACGTCTTGTTAGGATCCGATTATCCAGGATGACGGCGATGCCACGGTCTTTCTCAGACCGGATGAGACGTCCGATACCCTGACGGAGTTTCAAGACCGCTTCAGGCACCGAGTATTCCATGAATGCGTTGCCTCCCCGTTCTTGGATCTGCTCGAGCCGTGACTCGACCAACGGATGATCCGGCACGGCAAACGGAAGGCGCGTGACGATGACATTGGAAAGCGCCTCTCCCGGCACATCGACCCCAGTCCAGAAGCTATCGGTCCCAAAGAGAACGCTACTCACATCCTCCTTAAACATCTCCACCAGTGCAGCACGCGGTTTGCCAGATCCCTGCACGAGGAGTTGCCATCCATTCTCCGAGAAATACGGGGCCATGCGTCCAGCCATCCGTTGCATGAGGCGATAACTCGTGAAGAGGACAAAGGCACGCCCAGAACTCTGGGTGATGAAATGCGCGATCCAATGCTCTAACGCTGGCTCGAATGCCTCTTCGTTAGGGTCCGGCATACTCTTCACTGTGTAGAGCCGCATCTGACGCTGGTAATTGAAAGGGCTACCGATCTGCACGGCCCGCACTTTCTCCGCGCCAATGCGTGCGCTGAAATAACTGAGATCTTTCTCGCCCACGCCCAAGGTCGCGCTGGTGAGAATGACAGGCTTGTTCTTAGAGAAGAAGATCTCTCGAAAACGCGCGGCAATATCGAGCGGCGCGGCATTCAAGCTGACCGTCGCGGACTGCCCCACGCGCTCGACCCAATAGACATGGTCGCGCCATTCCTGATCAAGAAAGGCACGCACATTGAGGCGAAGTTCCTGCAGACGTCGACCGAGATCTTCGAGTTCAAGTTTGTGATTCTCGTCATCAATATCATCACATCGCTTTCCGATGAGTTTCTCTACGGCAATGATCGATCCGGCGATCGTGTCTTCGGTAAGACCCGTTTCACGGACGCGGAAGACTCGGTGCTCACCGCGGAAATTGCACGAATTCTCGATCTCATTGAAGAAGAACTCCATCTCTTCGCTCAGATCCGCGACGGCCTGCGCTCCGGTCGTATCGCCTAACGATTGAAGTAAGCCCTTTCGCGTCCTCGGATTGTACAATCGATGCAGATCAAAAGCAGCGTTCGTGTAAGACAGGCTTAGGCCGAGCTGCTTGGCCGCAACATTCTCCAACGTGTGCGCTTCATCAAAGATGACGAAATCATTGGGAAAAAGAAACCCTTCCATGTTGGGATCTTCCAATTCCTCAATCGCCCCTAACAGAGTGAAGAAAAGCGTGTGATTCATGACCACGACGTGCGCTTCGTCGACACGCTTACGAAGCGCTTGGTAGAAGCATGGCGAGTCCTTGCATCTCCGTTTGGTGCATAAGTGAGGCTCACTTCTCACCTGGGACCAGACCCTCGGGTTCGGCGTGAAAGGAAGATCACTCAGCGAACCATCCTTCGTCTCGCGGCTCCATTGATGAATGGCCTGAAGTTCCTGCTCTTCGCTACTGGAAAAGAGATCCCCTGTCTGACCCATGGCCGCGTCCAGTCGACGCGGACAGAGATAATTTCCCCTCCCCTTGTAAAGCACCGCTTTCAAATCCAGCCCTAGCACATCCATGGCCAGCGGGATGTCTTTCTGAACGAGCTGTTCTTGAAGATTGATCGTGTGCGTGGAGATCACCGCCTTCTTGCTATGGGCGGCGGCGTGAAGAAGTGCTGGCACCAAGTAGGCCAGCGATTTGCCAACGCCTGTGCCTGCCTCGACCATGAGCGGGCGGCTACTCGAAAGCGCTTCTCCGACCGCCTCAGCCATCTCTTGCTGCTCAGGCCGGAACTCGAAATCGTCCGAAGACGACATCGGTCCATCGGCAGCAAAGAAAGCGCGCATGCGACCGGGAAGATCCGCAGCCACATCGTCTCCTTGTTCTTCCGCCGGGTCTTGCCGATCAAAGTTCATGTGAGGTCCACCTTGGTTTGGCAGGCATGGACTGTCGAATCGATTCTACGCGCAACGTGTACGCAAAGAACGCGGATCCGAAGACCCGCGCTGTTTGTGAAATCGTAATAGGTGACCCGCTTCTTACTTGCGAGCACGTCGACGGAAGCAAGGCAACAAGAAGAGCAGACCTGCCATGATCAAGGACGCCGATGAAGGCTCAGGAATGGTGGCGTCTGCCGTTTGCAACTCGTGGTAGTCCATGCCCATCCAGTTCCCGCCACCATCAGCGTCGAAATTGACGCCCGAGACTTGGAGCACATTGTCACCGCCATCACCGAAGATCGCGCCGACACTGCCCAGCGTGAAGGGTGCTGTCGTGATGACATTGTTCAGGTCCGCAATGCCAACGATTGTCTCTGGGAGAATCTCATTGCCATTGAAAGAGATCTGCACGCCATAACGTGAAGTCGCGCCGACATCATGGATGTTGAATGGATTGACCGAGAACACCGCCAAAGTGTCATTGTCATAGCTCCCCGCATCCAGGTTGAAGTGAAAGCGCAAGTTGTTGTCGGCGCCCGCAAAAGCACGCTCCACAGCAGTTTCGTCCATGGCCACTGTGCCAATCGTTCCGCCGTAATTTCCGGCAAAGTAGTAGTCGTCATCTGCCAGCTGATCGGTCACCGGGCTCATCGGATCACCCGGTGCATCATTGACAGCAGCTTCTTGGACAAACTGAACGCCACCATCGTCGGCTCTCCATGCGCGACCTGGATCTCCCAGTTTCCAAATAGAAGAGGCAGCAAAGCTCGTGCCTGTGAGTAGGGAAAATGCCAGCAGTGTGTGAAAAAATCGTGACCGTTGCATAAGGACAATACCTTAGGCTAAAGTGACGCCTCTGTAAACCGGAAACTAACAAGGCCCCTTGAATGCTTTGGGTTGATGCCATTTCACCGAGCAGGTATAACAAAGCATGGGCAAACGGCTCCATCTTGTAAATTTGCGTTCTCGACTACTGGAACCCGCTTTTCTAGCCCTTCTTGCGATGGGATGGGCGATCGGCCTCCTTCTTTGGTTCGGGCCTGCCCGGGGCTGGTGGCTTTCTGCCGCAGGTCTCCTCTTGGCCTGCTTTTCTTACCTCGCTCGTGGTTCCCGGCCTCGATTCCTTCAATTCCTAGTCATCATGCTTCCCTTGACCGTACTCGCACATCGCGGCCTCGCGCTCCTCGAGAAAAGGGCTGGGCATGAGGACGGCACCGCAATTCGTCAATTAGTCACGGTGGAAGAGCAGATCCTCACGCTGACACCTTTACTCAATGAACTCTCGAAGAGTCTACTCAATCTGCAGTTGCCCGATGCAGATCGGCGTGAACTCTTTGGAGACTCTGTGAAAATCGATGCCTGGCCTGACTTGTTAGACCAGGTTTCCTATTTCGAGCACGCGAAATTTGCGCTCGCCAATGGCAACTTCCTTCAGAGCGAATACAAGACGTTTCAAGGAGACGTCCAGTTCGAGGGATTGGCCAAGGCAAAGGCAGGACATTGGTTAGGCCTGAAAGGCAAACAACGCATCACTTGGCAACGGCATCCAGAAGCCCCACTCTGGAGGATCTCCCATTGGGAATCCGATCCTATGGAAACCGTGACTCGCGACCGCCTCATGTTTAGCGAAGCGCTAGATCGCGCCCTGCCAGATCTAGAAGATCGCCGACGCGCACGCACTTCAGAGCATCTGCAAGCCACGATCGCTTACTATGCACGCGACATGAAAGATCCGCCGAACCCTTACTTCACCCCGATCTCTGCCAACCAGAAGCCCGGGCTCTCCGTGGTTGATATCAATGGGGACGGTTTTGACGATCTTTATATCATGGTGAGGATCGGAAAGAATCAACTTTTACGCAATCGTGGCGACGGGACATTTGAAGAATGCGCAGCAGACTATGGACTGGATTTCCCAGGCAATTCGACCTGCGGCCTCTTCGCTGATTTCGACAATGATGGAGATCCTGACCTCATGCTCGGTCGCAGCTTAAAGCGGAGTCTTTACTTGGAGAATACGGGCCAGAGATTCGTCTCTCATGAACTCGGAGATGATGTCTTGCCCAACCTCGCCATCTCCATGGCCGCTGCCGATTTCAATGCCGACGGTTTGTTAGATATCTACATCGCAACCTATCGTCCAGCAGTGTTAGACGGCTCCAGCCCCACGGGTGGCAGTGTGACCACGAAGCGGAAATGGCCTGACGAATTTCTGATGCATACGCAAGCAGAAGACTACTACGAACGTCACGCGAAGGCCAATCCGAAGGACGCTCTCTTTCCCAACGTCCTCGATCAAGTGGGCCCACCGAACGTCTTGCTGACGAATCTGGGAGAAGGCAAATTTGCCCCTGCAAAGAGCGGGAAACCGCTTGAGATCTGGCGCAATACGTTGCAAGCGACTTGGGCAGACTATGATGACGACGGCGATCCCGATCTCTACATCGCGAACGACTGGGCTCGCGACTATCTCTTTCGCAATGATGACAATGGCACGAGCTTTGTCGATGTGACCGAGACTGCAGGCACCACAGGCTTTGGCTTCGCCATGGGAGCCAGCTGGGGAGACTATGACAATGACGGGCAACAGGACCTTTACGTTTCTAATATGTACAGCAAAGCGGGCCGACGAATCACCAGCCGGATCTCAGGAATCGATCAGAAGTATCTTCAGTCAGCAGAAGGAAACTATCTTTATCACCAAAGGGACGGTCACGCCTTTCAGTTAGTCTCAGGCTTGGAGAAACCCGCCATCACGGTCGCTCAAGCTGGTTGGTCTTGGGGCGGACAGTTTGGAGACTTCGACAATGACGGCTTCCTCGATCTCTACGTTCTGAGCGGCTATTTCAGCGCGCCCGAGCCCTTTGCCTCGCAGGTCGATTTGTGAAGTAATCTCTGGCGCACGTTCGTGCGCACGGATGACAACCTGGCTCGTCGCTCTTTCCGATTCTCTGGCGAATGGAAACGCACGGCCAATCAAACGGCACCCTCCCCCGAGATCGACTCCCGACTTCGCGGAGGCGAAGTCATCGATGGCAAGCTCGCCGTGCACTCCTTGAGTGGTCATGAGCGGAACAAACTCTTCATCAATGAGCACGGCGCAGATTTCCAAGATCTTTCCGCTCTATCAGGGATCGATACCGCCGCCGATAGTCGGGGATTCGTCCTCTGGGACTACGATCACGATGGTTGGCAGGACATCGCCGTGGTCAATGCGAACACGCCACTGCTCAATCTCTATCATAACGAGATGGGCCGTGGATCGCCCAACCATTCTCACATAGTCGCCATACGCTTCGTCGGTCATCAGAGCAATCGAAACGGGATTGGTGCCAAGGTCATCCTCACCTTCCCCGACGGGAAACGCATCTTTCGCGAACACCGTGCCGGAGAAGGTTATGCCAGTCAGAACAGTGCCACCATGCTCATCGGCCTGGGCGAACACTCGCAGATCGCTTCGCTCACCGTTCGATGGCCATCCGGAAAAGAGTTCTCATTGGCCGATGCCAAGGCCGGAGCGATCATCACCGCTCACGAGAGTGATGACTCCCCTTTTACCCAAGAATCTTATGCGCCCGCCGCCAAATCCTTGGCAATGATCGCCCAGAAGAACGACGTCTTTCCCATCGAGGTTCCTGGAGCTTCTACGAGCACTCAGTTGCGCATTTACACCACCACTGCCACCTGGTGCGCGGCCTGTATCAAGCACCTTCCTCACGTGAAACTTCTCAAGGACACACTCGCAAGTGAAGGGGTGGAGTTCATCGGGGTCCCCATCGATGAGGACGACACCACGAGCAAGCTGCAGGACTTTATGAAGAGATGGAAGCCGTCCTACAGCTTGCTCGCCGCCCTCCCTTACAAAGATCGCAAGGCCCTCAAGGATTTCCTCGAAACAGCCTTACCTCATGGTCCGGTTCCATTGCCCACGACCGTGATCGCCGATGCCAAAGGCAACGTGTATGACATTGCGCCCGGCATGCCATCCGTTTCTAAGATCCGAAAGATCCTAGCGGAACTACGATAGGATCCCGCGCGCGACGAGATTGTTCAAGCGATAGGCCACGTCCGCCAATCCGTCGAGCACCGTGTCTGTGTAAGAGCGCCCATCTGTGGTGTCAATGCCGTGACCTGAGTCCAATTGCCGCAGGCCTTCGAGTGCCGCATCTTCATGATGGAAGAGCTCAACAAAGACAAACTCAAGGTGACCCGTTCTAGCACAGGCACCTAGTAGCGCTCCAATCCACCCGTCGTCCGTCGAAAGACAACCACGCGTCGTCTTGGAGGACGCGTGAAAGATGCCCAAGGCCCCTGCCTTCGCAATTTCATCAATGACCACTTCATTCTCTGGGATCGTTAGCGTGGAATCACCGCAATGCGCCGCATCGACCATCACTTTAAAGAAAGTTTCACCCAAAGCCTCGTTGGCCGCTCTCACAAAAGCCCAGGACTTGGCCAGATCCGTGAAGGTTTGAAACTCACCGCTACGGAGAAACTCGATATGCCATGCCTTGACCCCACTCGCGGCAAGACCCGCCTCCCGATAGGCGCGGGTGTGCACTTGGACATTCTGCGCGACCGCCGCATCAAAAGCGGCCCCCACTTTCGGCTCGCCGCCCTGCATCCATTCTTCGACAGACGTTGAGGCGACTTGCTCCACGCCATGCTTCTTCGCTAACTCCAATCCAGAAACTAACATTCCAATGACTACGTCTTCATCGGCCGGGTTCATGGGATCCGCACCGCCGACCATGAGGATCAGATGTACGCCCAAGCCCAAGGCCTTCAGCCCATCGATCATCTCGTCATTGTCGGCAGGTTCGACGCCTGGAAACACCGAGATCTGAGCATTGCCAAACTTCACCGCGGACCTCTCGACCAACGTCGCCATCTCCGTGAGGACCAACAATTTCCCATCCTCTCCGCGCGGCAATTTCCCAGCATCATCCGGGACCAAGCCACCAACGAATTTGATATGCGTGGGGACAACTCCCAACTGCACCGATGTCTTCAGAGCGATTTCTGCCATAGATGCTGACTCGCCTATATCTGAATGGCAGTCAAGCCGCTCCAGTCTCGAAACAGAATCCGATGGAAGAATCATCCCGATGAGCTACAGTGCTTTCAATTGAGCATCACCTATCAAACCGTCCTAGGAGAGGACGGCGAGCCTACCGCCGCCATCATTCCTTGGGAGGAGTTCTCATTCGCATCCAGGCGAAACTGGGAGAAGACCAGGCAGGAAGCGAGTGGCAAGACGAGCTTAACCGTCGCACAGAAGAACTGGACAAGGGCCAAGTAGAGCTAGTTGATGGAGATGAGTTTCTTCGTCGACTCCGCGCCATTTGATCAATGTTGTCCCTGCGTCTCCATCCAGAAGCAGACGCCGAAGCTATCGCGGCCGCCTCGCGGATCAAACAGGATGATCCGATCGAAGGCGCACTGTTCGTCGAAGCGCTAGAGGATGCCTTTACTGGTGCTACCCAACAGCCAGAGATCTATCGATGTTTCGACGGCGAGTTAAGAAAAGTGCGCTTTGGCAAATTTAGCTATGCCGTCATCTTCCGGGTGTAAACGCCGGGTGAAGAACGAAGAGGCACAAGTGATAGCCGTGATGCATCTCTATCGTCGTCCAGGCTATTGACGGAAACCCGCCAGCACTTGGCAAGCCTAGGATATCGCGTCAATCGAACGACGTCACATTATCTTCCACCGTGACAAAGTCGCGGTCGGGTCCTCCTGAGTGGACGAAGATGAGGCGGCATGGCATCTTTGTCCCATAGATGTGCCCGTAGGCAGGTGGTAATGTCAGTAATCCGGCATCCTCGACGTCGAGGTGAAGCTGATAGGGATTTCTCCAAGGATCATTGAACTGATTCAAAGTCACAATGTAGCCATGCGCTCTCGGATCATTCTTCACGCGACCTGTATTGAAATAAGGCGTGCGCGTGCGATTCCTATCAGCGCTCCCTCAGGAGCGCTGATAGGAAGGCACCCTTAGTCAATTGGCCCCCATCCCACGCCTTCGGAAAGGGCATCTCCAGCGTGTGATAATTCGCGAGGCTATTCTGTAATAGAAGGCAGTCGTTGTGCGCTTGTGCCTTTCGAGCCGTTCGAGCCGTTCGCGTTGCCGCACCGCCTATACTCAATCCCGCAGTGGCGAGGATGGCAATGATGCTCATGACGATCATGAGCTCTATGAGCGTGAAAGCTCTTCCAATGGCAGTATCTCGGTTCGTTTTCACAGCTAATTCTATAGCGAATGCAGGACAGATAAGCCCGACTGACAAGAAGTTTAGTTAAAAAACCAACCTAAGGCGCCACCGGCAGGGCGAGCACGGCCTCAAGATCTTTCTCGAGAGCACCGAGCAAGACTTCGTCCTCGACCTTCTTATTGTCCGCCGTGGTGACGAAGATGCTATCAATGGCGGCTCCCTTTTCCGTAACAATGCGAGAGTGCGTCACTTCCAATCCATGACGTGCGATGACCATGAAACAATCATGCAGCAGGCCTAACCGATCCAAGGCTTGAATCTCAATCACATTGGCCTCTGCGGTGAGCTCATTGTTTATGAAAACACGTTGGGGAAAGAACTCTGCTGTCTCCGGATCGATTGGATTTGCGCGGCGCGCTTTCGCAATGACCTTTCTGAAGTCGTAGCCTTTATCAGACAATGATAGTTCCATTGCCTTCTTCACAGACTTACGGATGCCCGTGTTCGTCACCGCTTCAAGATTGAGCGTGCATACTCGGAAAATATCTAACACAACCCCGTCAGCACGAAAGAAGAAGTCCGCACTCAGGATATTCAATTCCTGTGATGAGAGCACACCCGCAATGCGGGCCAGCAACAAGCGGCGATCGTGTGAGCAAACCACGAACTGGCTGTAGTTTGCCTCTGGATGATCGATCCATCGGAACACTGGACGATCCAACTTCACCTCAGGATCTTTCTCGTCCGCCTGCCGGAACTGACGGATCAACCGGATATCGCGACCGATGCTCTGCGTCGATCGGAATAGGAAATAGCGTCTCGGCATCCCAGCAACGTGCGTATCAATCTCATCTGCGTAGCCAGACCCTAACTTTTTCAAGACTTCCTCACGGTAGTCCGCTCCTGACACTTCGAGAGCCCCATGATCTTTCCAATAGAGGAGTGTGGCATGATAGAGTTGCTTCATGAGCATCTCTTTCCAATCGTTCCAACCTTCTTCATTGGTGCCCTTGGAATCCGCGTATGTGAATAACAACAAGATATCTAGGTGCAGCTTATCCCCCATCTTGGACGCAAACTCGATCACCGTTTCAGGATCATCGATCGGCATCGTCGTGGCCGTTTTCCAGAAGGTCAGGTGGTGGTCGACGAGAAAGAGAAAGAGATCGCGGCGTGCTCCCTTGACCTGCAAACGGCGACAAACGCGATCCGCCATTTCGGTGCTGGCGTCCGAGTGAAAACGCACATTCTCGGCGCGCCCGGTGTCATGAAGAATGAAGGCCAAGTAGAGAATGTAAGGATCTTCCACACTATGAAAGAGATCACGAAAGAAGGCATCTTTCAGTTCTTGGCTATCCGCAAGTTCATCAAGTTTCTTGATGCAAAGAAGCGTGTGATGATCCGCTGTGTAACGGTGAAAGAACTCGTGCTGGACCAGGCAATCCAACGCGCCAAACTCTGGCAGATATCTCCCTAACATGCCTACGCGATGCATGTCTTTCAAAACACGCGCCACATTCCCACGACGGGAGAGGATCGCTTCGAAGATCACTCGCGCCTTCATGTTATAACGAAACTCGCGGTTGAGGAGATGATAGTGTGCTCTGATCAGCTCCATGATCTCTGGGCTCATTCGGAGATGCCTTTGCTGCATATGTTGGAAAACGCGCATCAGCCGATGAGGCGCCTCAACGAAGATGTTCTCATCTTTCGGATAAATGCGTTGATTCCAACTGTAGAAGCTACCGAAGTGCTCACGCTTCTTGCGGCGACGCGCGAGAAGGCTGATGACACCACTTTCACCTTCTTCTTCATGCTCGAGATGCAATTTCTCGAGGAGTTTCCAAGAACAACGGTACAAGCTCCGAGTAGCGTGATAGTACTCACGCATGAATGTCTCAATGCGACGTAGAATATTGCGACTCGGATAGTTGAAATTGGTCGCCACAACACCTTGAAGTTGTAATGTCAAGATATCATTCTCGCGACCCGCCTGATAGTGCAGTTCATTGCGCACGCGATGAAGGAAATCATAGGCTTGCTCGACCTCACGCAACTCGCCTTTGGTAAGCACGCGTTTCTTGACCAAGGTCTGAAGGTCCTTCGAGCCATAGCGCACAAAGGTGATCCAAATGAGATTATGATAGTCTCGCAATCCTCCGCAGCCATTCTTCACGTTCGGTTCCTGGACAAAGACCGTTTGGTATTTGTCACGTCGTGCGCGCATGTCGCCACGGCGCTGGGCCAGAAACTCATGCTCTTGTCCATCGATACAGAGCCGACGAAACTCTGTCTGCACGCGCTCGAAGAGTTCCGCGTTGCCGGTGACCATGCGCGCTTCGATGAGTGAACACTTCGTCTTCACGTCAAGATTCGATTGCGCAATGGTGTCTTTCACTGAGCGCACCGCATGCCCAACTTCGAAACCTACGTCCCAAAGCATGTAGAGAATCTGCTCGATAATCTCATGCGCTTCCGGGCTGGGGCGATGCCTTGAAGGATGAAGAAACTGCACATCCAGATCAGAAGACGGGTTGAGCAATTGCCGCCCGTAGCCTCCGGTGGCCACCACCGTGACCGGAGCCACATCCTGCTTATTTCCCGGGCCTTGACTCATCGCCATGGCTTGATTAAACAGATTCTCTAACACCACATCCAAGAGATCGGCTCGCTGGCGCGCAACCGCGAGCCCACTCGCCCCGGCGTGGTGTTGCAAGCGGATGCGATGTTTTTCGACGTTAAGGAATCGCTTGTAGAGCGCTAGCAATTCTTCCCTACTCTTCGGAGCCTCACCTTCGGGAAGCTGCAGCAACCGCTTGGCGCTCTCCCGAACTTTGACGAGGTGCTCAGACATAACCTTGACGAATAAGTTATGCCTGGAAGGTATCTTCGAGAGGGGTCGCTCCCGTCACTTGAGTCACACCAGGATCATTATGCGCAATGTGGACAAGCCCGTGATACACGTCCTCCACTGTCGGCTCCTGCGTCTCGCCGTGTGGCTTGATGTGCGGCACGACCTGCTCTGCTGTGAATGCTTGCCCAGGTGAAGCTCGGAGATGGGCGCGTGATTGACTCATAAAATCCATGAATGCCTCAGCAGCTTTCTTGCCAGCCTCCACGCCAGGTTGATGATACGCGTTGATATTAACCAAGACCGCGTAGAAGCCCACGGCTCGTTCGAACAAAGCAATCAAAGAGCCAACCGTACGCGCATTCACATTCGGTAAACTTAGGGTCATGGACCGACGCCCTTTCTCAGCCAAGGCCTTGCGTGTTCCGCGTAGAAAGCCCTGCAAGTAATCGCCTGCCACATTCTCTTCCACGCGACCATCCGAGAAACTTTCACGAACCTCAATGAAAGTGGCAAAGAAGTTATTCACGCCGTCGCGCAACTGCTGCACATAAGCATGCTGGTCCGTGGAACCTTTATTGCCATAAACGGCGATGCCCTGCTCCACGACTTTGCCATTGAGATCATGCTCTTTGCCCAGGGATTCCATGATCAGCTGCTGCAAGTATTTCGCCATGAGTGTGAGACGATCTTTGTAAGGGAGAATGACCATGTCTTTCTTCCCAGCACCTTCGCCTGCATGATGCCACATCAACGCCATCAACATCGCCGCATTGCTAGAACTATCCTCGTTCCGCGTGTGCGCATCCATCATCCTGGCACCTTCGAGAAACGCCGTTATATCAAGCCCCTGCAAAGCCATCGGCACGAGACCGACCACAGAGGTCACAGAAGTCCTGCCACCGACCCAATCCGTCATTTCAAACCGTTTCCGCCAGCCATCTTTCTTGGCCACCTCATCAAGCTTACTTCCCACGCCCGTCACAGCGACCGCATGCGCATTGAAATTCAAACCCGCCGCTTCATATGCCGCCCGCGTCGCAGCCATGCCATTGGCGGTCTCTTTCGTGCCACCTGATTTGGAAATGACCACGGTCATGGTCGTCGCCAACGGCAGGATACCTAACACACGCGCGAATCCATCTGGATCCGTGTTGTCGAGAAAGGCAATCTGCATCGCGTCCGAAGCGTTTCCTAACGCATCCGCAATGAGTTGAGGCCCTAAGGCTGAACCACCAATGCCCACGACCAGTACATGGGTGAACTTATTCTCGGCGTGCACCTCTTTGGCGAAGCTGATGATATCATCCCGACAGGATTCGATGTAACTCCGAATGTCCGCATTCGGTGCCAAAGAAGCATCCCGAAGCCAATAGTGACCGACCATACGTTCTTCATCGACGTTCTTCATCGCGCCCGCTTCGAGCTCGCGCATATCGGCATATGCGGCCGTGGCCGGTTCAGCCATGCTCTCCAGAAAGCCTTCTGGAAATCCCATCTGGCTGACATCGAGGGAGAATCCAAGATCCGTGTATCGGACGAGGTGTTGGTGGTAACGTTGCCAAGAATCCATGAGCGGCTCCTCTTAGCAGAGCCTCGCGGGGAGGGCAAATGACGTTCCTCACCCAGCAAGCGTTTCGTCATGGCTCGACCACACCCCCGCAGAGTCCAACACGTGACGCGTGACGTGCACCTGCCGTTTCTTTACCACCAGCTCCACCAAACCCTGACCTCGTGGATAGCGACTCCCCATCAACATTGGAGCCCCCACATTCACGGTCGTCACATTCGGCGCAGCAGGAGGCTTCCATATCCACGGCCAATGAATGTGCCCGTGCACGTACGTGATCTCCAATCCAGAATCCGCCATCAGCTTCATCAAAGCGGCCTTGTCTTGCAACCCATGCCCCACCGCTTCTTCAGGCAGATCCGGAGGCGTGCCGATCGGATAATGACAAAGCACCATCACCACCGCAGTCGCCGGCATATCATTCAGAGTCTCCTTCAAACGAGCCAACTGATCTTCGCCAAGCTCGCCACTGGCATTGAACCCATTGGGACGTGTCGGATCGAGCCCGATCACATGCACCTCTTCATCCAACCGCCACACCGCAGGCCACGAATCACTGGTCCACGCGCCGAAACCTTGCTCAAAGAAACGCTGACGTTTCGAGGCAAACGTGTAGCGATCATGATTTCCCGGCACCACATGGGCGCCCGCCGGGAGTGTGAGACTCTCGATCAGCCCTCCCCACGCCTCACTCGCCTGACGAAACTCACCCGGCAACGCCGTGGTCGTGAAATCTCCAGAACCTAACAAACCATCTGGCGCGAGTTCACGCACCCGATCCGCGATCAGTGGCCAAAGCGAAGGTCGGAAATGACGTCTACGATTGATCCAGAGATTCATTTGCCCCAGCAATCGCTTCGATAGCAGTTGCCATGGCCAGACGCCTAACTGGTAGAAATGCAGATCCCCTAGCAGAACAAGACGCATGCTTTTCTGAGAGCGCCTCTACTTCTGTGTGGAGAATTTATAAACCGTGGTCTTCTCGTAAGTCTCACCTGGCTTCAACTCAGCCGAGGGAAAGTTCTTCTGATTCGGCGTGTCAGGATGACGCTGGCACTCCAGGCAGAATGCCATGCGCTGCTGGTACACTTGCCCGCCCTTGCCTGCGAATGACCCATCCAAGAAATTCGCCGTGTAAAGCTGCACGCCGTGATCGGTGGACTGCATCTCCATGACGCGACCGCTGCCGCTCTCCACCACGCGCGCCACTGGACGAAGTTTGCCCGCCTCGCCGTTGATCACGAAATTGTGGTCGTACCCTTTGCCAAAGGTGATCTGCTCATTCTTCGTCTCGATCCGCTCGCCGATCTGATGTGGCTTGGTGAAATCAAAGGGCGTTCCTGCCACTTTACGAATCTCACCTGTAGGAATCGCTGTCGCATCGGTCGGCGTGAAGGCATCGCAAGACAACTGCAACTCGTGATTGAGGACCGTCTTGCCGCTGTCATGACCCGCCAGGTTGAAGTAACTATGATTCGTCAGATTAAGCACCGTCGGCTTATCCGTGGTGGCTTTGTAATGAATCTTCAAGCCATTGCCTTTCGTCACACTGTAAGTCACGACCGTCGTCAATGCCCCTGGATACCCTTCCTCACCATCCGGAGACACATAGCTCAGCGTCAGCGTCGGATCGCCATCTTTCACGGCAGCCTCTGCCTTCCAGATCTTCTTATTGAAACCCACCTCACCACCATGCAAATGGTTCGTGTCATTATTCGTCGCCAATGTGTAAGTCTTGCCATCAAGCGTGAATTTGCCCTTCGCGATGCGGTTCGCATAACGGCCCGTGATGCAGCCAAAGTAAGGGCTGTCCTTCAGATAAGAAGCCACATCCTTGCAACCCAGCACGACGTCACCCATTTTCCCGTCACGATCTGGCACCATCAGCTTGCGGACGATGCCGCCTAGATCCAGAACCTCGGCCGATACCCCTTGTGCATTCGTCAGAGTGTAGGCAGTGACCGCTTTGCCCTCATGTTCACCAAAGGCTGCTTTGGAGATCGAGGATTCAGCGCCGGTAGAGAGAGACAATCCAGCCATGGTGAGAGTGAGCGAGTAAGTAAGCTTAGCAAAGAACGAGCGAGAGCTATTCATGCCCATGGCATAAAGCATCGCTCGGAATGCGTCAAGGCTCCCTATAGGTCCTCTTCCTTATCCCCGCCGGTGACGACTGATTCACGGGGCGCACCCGCTTCACGGATCGTCATCACCAGTTCATCCTCTTTCCACCTCAGAAGCTCCACCACACGCGTCAGATACCCCTCCATCTTTGGTACCTTGTAGACAACTTTATGGTAGGCCCCTTCGCCGCGCACGCCAGCCTCCATTTTCTTCACGATGGCCTCAATATCACGAACTCCCGTGAATACTTTCGTTCCTGCGCCCATGGACTGCGCATACTCATGCTCCACTCTTCTAGCAATCTTACGAGCTTCCCGTTCCTCACGCGTCAGAAGGGAGGGAGCCGTCTCCACAGGCCTCTTATGAAACGCATCCACCAGGTATCCTAAAGTCTCTCTCGCCGAATCAACGCTCAACGACGCCCATCGATTCGGCACGGATAGATTCAACCTGGCTCTCTTGCCAAGAGCCGTGACCTCAGTCTGCCCCAAGTCTTTCTCAGAGTCTTTCAAGACAGAGGCCTGTTGCCCTAACAGGGATAACAACATCTGAAGTCGTTCTTCCGACTTGCCTTTCCACTGGGCGGCAAATGCCCTGGCCTCAGATTCAGAACCGAAAGTGAAATCTCCCTCCACCTTCATATCCATCCCTATCCTCGCCAACACTCTTTCTTCAGAGGCATCCTGACTTTGCACCAGACTCAAGAGACGTTCTACCGTTGGCCGCAATGTCAGCGATACACGCTCCTTCAATTGCACCAAAGACTCCTTGGTGTAGTAACATCCTAACAAATCATTAGTAGTCTCAGCCAAAGTCTGCGCAGGATAGTCCAACCCCGTCATAGGATCTGCAGAGGCGGTCGCCTTGATAAAATTCATCGTGATGGCAGGATCCCCGACCACCATGGTTTTCGCATTCAAAAGCGCAAACTTCACCGCGTGACGTTTCCCAACCAAACCTTCGTGCACAGCCACATCGCCCACGCGCTCGGAAACAAGAATCCCTTTCCCAAGATCGCGCATCACTACTTGGCGATTCAAATCCGACTTCATGGATACCAACGTGAGTATTTCGCCCTGCGCGTCCATCGCCAACGTCACCTGATCAAGATTGGCCAACTGGATCCTACCGGCGAATTCTTTTAACATATTCTCCAGTTCAGCCACCGTCATCCATTCCTCATTTTCCACCGCCCATTTCCTATAGAAACGCACGAATCGATCCGCATCCATCGTCACCATAAAAGTTGGATTCGCCGAGGCTAGCCGGGGAAGATAGCTGTGATGCTCAGGATCAGACTTGAATCCTATCACTCCCAAATACTCATCGACAAACGACTGCCCTTGATTCGCCACATAGGCACCCGCCACCGCAAAGATGAGGCAACAGAAGATCGCCACTTTGTGCCATGGGATCTGCGTCCGATACTTTGGCTCCTGCTTGCTCCGCTCCATGCGGCCAGCCACACCAGGAGTCGCCTTCTTTCGGCGCCGCGAGCGTTTAGATTTCTTCGGCTTCTTTGACCTTTCTTCGTTCATAGGATCGATAGTTTCCGCAGGTTGTGGAGTCACCGCGGAGACAGGGGTCGTTCGCATCGGAGGTACAGGCCGTTTTCGATTGATCAGAAAACCAATTGGATTGATATCTTTGCTAGAAAGCTGATTCGCCTCCACGGTCGCTCCAGACTTCTCCGCCTCAAAAATCTCTGGAATCGGAGGCACTTCCACCGGCTCAGCAGGAATGCTCGTGATCTTCGGAAGGTCGCCGTCCGATCCGAAGAAGACTTCCGCCAAGTCAGGCTCAATTGCTGTTTCAAAAACCGCTTCACGGGCCGGATCACTTTCTACCACTAATTCAGAGGGATTCTCTGTCAGAGCAGATTTAGGGGCTGCTACCGTTTCAAAGCCATCCTCCAATGAAGGCAGAGCTTCTGGAGCAATGGCCACCGCGCCCACAAAGGGGTTGTCCATCGGCAGTGAGGCCACGGACACTTCCGTCACCGTCTCCTCGTCAAAGGCAACACGCGGACTCTCCGTCAACGGAGGCGAATCGTTGGCGAGCATCCCACTCTCCGAATGTTCGGAAACCGACAGATTCTCCTTTGGCAAAGCATTCACCTCAATGTTCGAGATTGCTGGGAGAGCAGCGAGTGGATTCTCAAGAGGTGCTGCAGCCGAATCTTCCCCAGCCACCGCCATCGCCCCAGCTGACAGATTGTCCACAGGGACGGATGGCTCTTGCTGGGTTGCCACAGTTGAAAATGGATCAGGCACGTCTGGCGCACTAAAAGGATTCTCGCCGGGCAATTGGTTCGCAGCGACCGGCGCCGGCACCGCGGAATCCGGCGCCTTTTGCGCGCTGGGATGCTGCGCTGCACTCACAGCGCCGCCATACGGGCTCACCGCCATTTCAGAGAATCCAGACATCGCATCTGATACGACCTGATTTCGATCCGATTGGGGCGGGCCAGAATTAGAACTGTCTGCAAGCCCAGGGATCGGAACAAGATCGAAAGGGGTCCCTGCGACAACTTCAGGAGCCTGCACAGGCATCACCGAGCCCTTCTTTTCCGGCTGCTGCCCCCCCATAAATGGCGCCTCTTGGGCACTCGGATTCGAGTAAACCAACATCAGTTGGCCTACCTGCAAGCGGTCCCCATCCTGAATATTTGCCCGACGCACATCATTGCCATTCACCGTGGTTGCCCCTTGCCCAGAAGACTCCAGAACGATACGCGCCCCCTCTCGCCTCAGCGTGAAATGATGCGGCATGATCCCCAACCCCTCTTGAATAACAATCTCGTTATCAGGGGACGTGCCAAAGCGAGTCGGGAAATTCCGAAACTCGAGAAGATGGCCTCCAGTAGAAATAAGACAGGGCATAATGACCGATCACAATTTTTATAAATACCATATCAAATCAAGGGAAATGTTAACAAACCTTTCCCTTGGACCCATCAAGGGCCCAAACGGCCCCCTGCGCCCCAAGAAAGCACCCCATCGCCCCCGCAATCTGCGAAAGAATCCCCTTGAAAACCCCACTTCCCGGAGCAATCTACCGCACCTGACCAGGTGAAACGCCAGAATAGCTCAGTTGGTAGAGCAACTGATTTGTAATCAGTCGGTCGTCGGTTCGAGTCCGACTTCTGGCTCCACTTGTGGTCAAGGAGTTACGAGGATTCTGAGAGAACT
>JBLHHN010000086.1:0-19388 GCA_047616785.1 Verrucomicrobiales bacterium | reverse complement strand
ACTGTTCAAGATCGCCGGACGGCTCAAAGTCATGAAGACGAAAGTGCGGCTCCATTTGGCAATGGCACTGGAGGCATCGCACCGAGTGATCTGGGAACGCTGCGTTCAGCCCGCTTTGCAGTGAGAAGCGGCCCAGGCTGAGCCTTCCAGCCGTTAAAAAATGGAGGGGGTGGGTGTCCACCGGTGTGTCCTGATGGCGCGCCCATCACTTTTTTTAGGGCTAAGTGGCCTTCTCAGCCGTATTTCTGGCCATGGCACAATCCCTAACACGAGCACTATTACTTGAACGGCTCTGACACCCCTCACGCTATCCTAGGCGAATAGGACAGGCTAGCCTTACAAGAAGACGAACGGCCAGGAATGGCCATCCTTACACATTTAGGATGGGATTGAATCCCAAGGAGCCCCAATCACTGAGGAGTTCCCGCTAGTGATAGTTAGCGACAGAAAGATTGGAGACAGAAATATGATAGAGCTTCGGGAGAATGGCTGTTCGCTCGAACTTGCCTATCTTCAGAAGCCTCAATTTCTGTCTCCAATCTTTCTGTCATTCCCTTCGGAGCCTGCCCTTTCACCTTCGGCTCAGTGGTATGATGGTAGACGAACCAAACCAAAAGAGGACGCCAACATCGCGTTGGCGTCCTCCATGAATGTATTGCGATGGATGCCAGGATCACTCCTAACTTATTTGAGAAAGATGCGGCTAGCGCGTTTCTCGCCTTTCTGACGAAAACGACCGCTGTCACTGACAATCTTGCGCACAGCACTGTAGGGAATGCCTGCCTGTTCGGAGAGCTGTTTGGCAGAGATGCCACCGGTCCCCGCGCCTTTCACAAGCGCAATGGCCTGGTCTAAGCGCTCGGCACCCGACGCCTTGCCACGGCTTGCTTTCTCCTTGGGTGCCGCCTTGCTCTTTGGCTCTGATTTCTTGGCTCGTTTCTTTCTGGAAGTCAAAGAAGGTAGGGTAGGAGAAGGCGCGATGCCGCTTGAGGCATTGTAGACCCCGATGAAAGCAGAAACTTCGGCGGAGCGCGTCTCAGCGGTGACCAGTTCTTGACGGAGCAACTCGACGCGCTCGGTTTCAAGTTCAAGGATCTGCGTGTTCAATTCGGCGAGCCTACACAATAAGGAGGAGGATGGATTCGTATTCATTGAGGCATCGATACCGACTCCCCACCACTCTGCAATTGATAAATATTAGCGCTTATGATAGCCTATGCTGAGCGAATGTCATCAGATCTCAATCAAACAGCAGCCAACATCCAGTCAGACGAGACTATTCTGCACGGCATCGCTTTCTTCCTGTTAGAGAAAATGTGAGCGCCAAGTAGCTTGCCATTCCAATGGCGAGTTCTGCGCAGTGTTCTCGCCATTGGAATGGCAAGCTACGTTATCAGCAGGCATTAACCGGAAAATCATGATGCCTGAGGAAGTATGCCACAGTCGTCGGCGAGTTGATCTCAGGTGAAGCTACAGAGCCGACGTTCGCTGCTCTTCTATACCTTATCTTAATCCTAACCTACGATGACGAAGTAAGGAGGACGTTGGCGCGCCCAGGAACAATTCCCCCTCTAGAGGGCAAAGATCCGTAGTTGCACGGACCGGATTGGCATGTAGATCTTTAGGCGACGAGAAGCTTGCTTCTGTAACTCGGAGGGGTGGCAGAGTGGTCGAATGCACCGGTCTTGAAAACCGGCATACCGAAAGGTATCGTGGGTTCGAATCCCACCCCCTCTACCATCTCCATCTCCATCAACGAGTTACGGCGGTTCATGGAGAACGAGTCCATGATCGACAGACGCGTCCCCTAGGCGCATCATGTTGTCGCATGAAGATACGGATTTCACAGATGGCGGCGATGTGGCTCGGCCTCTTGCCTTGGGTCGGAAAGAGTCATGCTGACTTGGCCTCTTTTCAGCATCACCCAGCGATTGAAATAAGCCTGTTTGCCCAGGAACCGATGGTGGTGGATCCGGTGGCGCTGGCCTTCGATGTCGATGGCGATGCTTATGTGGTGGAAATGCGAGACTACCCGTTTGGAGTGGGCCCGGATCGGAAGCCTGGCGGCACCATCCGCTTACTGAGAGACACGGATGGGGATGGTCAGGCGGATGAATCTCACCTCTTCGCGGAGAACCTCAGTTTCCCCACGTCAGTGACCATGTGGCGAAAGGGCATCCTCGTGGCCGCACCTCCACAAGTGCTCTACCTTGAGGACACCGATGGCGATGACCGTGCGGATGTTCAGCGTGTGATTCTGGATGGGTTCAAACTCAGTGTTACGGATAGCAACATGAACGGACTGCGTTGGGGTTGGGACGGCAAGATGCATGGTGCTAATGGAAGCGCTGGTGGGCAAATCTTCTCGCCTTTGCAGCCCGATAGAGACCCCGTGAATCTTTCGGGCCATGACTTTGCCTTTGATCCTGACACGGGTGCCTACGAACTGAGCACACAAATGGGCGGCGGCTTCGGGCTAGTCTTTGATCGTGCTGGACACAGCTTCACGCCGCACAATCTCAAGCATCTGCAACAACGCATCATCCCGCGACGCTACCTTTTGAATCATCCCACGCTGCCTTCCTTCGAAACGACGATCAATATTTCCATTGATGGAGATTCTGCTAGAATTCATTCTATCAGTGAGGCACAAACCAGAGTCAATCATCCCGAGCAGGCCGGCCGTTTCTCCTCTTCGGGAGGCATCGGATTGGTCGAAAACGGCCCCTTCGCCGAAGCGCTAGGGAAGAGCATCTTCGTCTGCGATGTCGTGGGGAATATCGTGCATCGTGATCTGCTCATGGAGAATGGCCCGATCTTCCTCGGCACGCGTGCCCCGGAAGAACAGGACCGCGAGTTCATCGCGAGCACGGATCCTAACTTTCGTCCCGTGGGCGTGGAACACGGCCCGGACGGCGCGCTCTATGTCATCGACATGCAACGTGAAGTGATCGAGCATCCGGATTACATTCCTGCCAAAGTCCTCAAGAAGATGGACGTCCGTGCGGGGGATGATCGCGGCCGGATCTACCGGATCGTGCCAAAGGGCGGGCTCCCCAAGACGCCATCCCAACCCAACCACCAGCATGGCTGGTGGGCCGCGACTCAGCATCGCTTGAACTACGAATCTGGCATTCCCATCATCCCAAGTTGGGACGCCATTGCGACGAAACTTGGTTCAGCGGTCGAGGGCAAGCGCGAAAGAGCACTTATCGAGAGCGAAACGGGCACGCCGCCGTCTGCCATCATGGATAAGATGCTCCGCATGGTCGCCGAGGATCCTCATGCGCGGGTTCGGTTCCAAGCCGCCCTCTCGCTTGGCCACCGACGCCACCCGCAGAAGATGAACGCACTGGCAAAGCTCCTTCTTCGTGATCATGCATTTCAATGGACACGCCGCGCTGTCTGGACCGCCATCCCTGATCAGGCAAGAGAGCTTCTAGGACATCTGCTAGACTCCCAGATATTCTGGTACGGTGCGTTGGCAGAGAACCGACCTGCGCTGCTCAACGAATTGGTTGAACTGGCCGCTGCTGAAAGTGAAGGCCAAGACTTCTACAAGAAGCTTGCCGAGCGCCCCCTTCATACTTGGTCCGAAGACGATCAGTTAGGCCTTCTCGAGGGATTGACCCGATCTTGGAAGGACCAACCGGTTGGGGCTGCTGCGGAACCTTGTCTAAAGAAATGGAGTACAACTTTGGCCCCCTCTCGCCCTTTGCTCCGGCTCTATCGGCTTGCCAAACAGCCGCTACCTGACAATCTCACCAAGGCTTGGCAAAACGCAGCGAGGATCGCCAGTGATGCGGCTTCTTCACCAGATGATCGGAATGCAGCGATCGCTTTGATGGGCGAAGTCACCGCCCCTGCCGCTCAAGACGCCTTGCTCGGATTCCTCGATGGCACCATCCCCTCAGTCATTCAAGAAGCCGCCCTGGACGCCCTTAACAGCAATGCTCCAGGCGGTCCGGCTCCACAAATTCTAACACGGTGGCGAGGTCTCACCCCGGTGATCCGCCCCCGCCTGATCCAGATCCTTCTCCGCAACACCAACAATCACGTCGCTTTGTTAGATGCGCTGGATACCAAGCAGATCACCGTTCAAGAGCTGAATCTCGATCTGGAACAACGTCGAACGCTCTTGCGTTTTTCGTCGAAGACCATTGCCGAACGCGCGAGCCGCTACTTTGGCGATGAAGAGTACAGCAATCGGAAGGCGCTTGTGGATGAATGGCTGGGCAAGCTTCCCGATACTGGCGATGTCCAGTCTGGCCATGCGGTGTTTCTAACACACTGCGCTCTTTGTCATCGTGTCGGAACGGAAGGGCAATACGTGGGTCCAGACTTGACCGGCGTTTCTCATCGCAGTGTCGAAGACTTGCTGTCACACATCTTAGACCCTAACATGGCAATTAATCCGAATTACGTCACGTGCGTCGTAGAGACGAAGGATGGGGCGCTCTACACTGGATTACTGAGCGATGAGACACCGGATCGAGTGACCCTCAAGCTTCCGACAGGAGTTGAGCAGCGCGTGGCTCAGCGCGAGATTGTGACGAAACAAATCCTGCCAACTTCCCTCATGCCCGAGGGAATCGAAGAGACCCTTTCTCCAAAGGAAATGCGCTCACTCATCGCGTATCTTCAGCAATCCTCACCTGGAGTGGAAAGCTCGAAACGTTAGCCGGATTCTAACGCAACCAAATACGACGATCAACGTGAGTCAAGGAGAACGCATCACATCGCTTGACCAGTTTCGCGGCTACACCGTCGCCGGGATGTTTCTGGTGAATTTCATTGGACGCTTCAAAGAGTCGACGCATCCGTTGCTCTTACATCACAATACGTATTGCAGCTACGCGGATGTGATCATGCCGCATTTCCTCTTTGCCGTTGGCATGGCCCTGAGATTAGTGATGGTGCGGCAGGTCGAACGTCACGGCCGCCGCTCCGCGATGACGAGAGGCCTACGTCGCAGTCTCGGCCTGATTCTGTTCGGGTTCGTTTTCTACACACTCGATGGCAGCTACAAGACTTGGGCATCCTTGCAACAACTAGGAATCAAGGGATTCTTCACGGAGAGCTTCTTTCGCGCCCCCTTTCAGGCGCTGACCCATATTGGTGTGACGTCCCTTTGGGTCTTGCCCGTCATCACCGCGCGACTGCGTTGGCTCGCTCTCTTTGCCCTCGCATCAGGTTTCTTGCACGTCGCTCTATCACATGCGTTCTGGTACGACATGGTCTACCATGGAAAGTCCACTGGAATTGATGGAGGGATGTTAGGATTCCTGACATGGACCGTTTGTGTGGCAGCAGGGGCGGCCGCGTATGAATTTCGAAAGATGGGAGCGCGGAAAAGTCTCCGCCCACTGTTGATGTGGGGCGGAACGTTGATGTTGGTTGGTTATGCGATCTCTTGCATAGGTGTTGGTGGGACGCTGGCGCCACCGCCCTTCTGGCCACCCGCCATGGATGCTGATGGCAATGCGATTGTCGACATGTGGACAATGAGCCAACGCGCAGGCAGCCTATCCTACCTAACGTTTGCCGCTGGATTCTCTTTCCTGACGCTAGCATTGTTCGTGGTCATCAGTGATCTCAAGAAGGTAAGTTTCGCATTGTTCACAGATCTTGGCCAGAACGCCTTGGCTGCCTATGTGATTCACATAATCGTGATGACGGCATGGAGGGATTTCGGACCGCGTGATGCGCCGCTCTGGTATGCGATCGCCTTCACCTTCAGTGGCTGCACCCTAGCATGGCTCGCGACACGCTGGTGCAATCAGCGAGGGTTGTTCTTGAGGCTATAGAAATTCTAGTACACTCACTCTACCATCCACACGTTTTGAGGGCCTACGATTGACGAATGACCTAGTGTAGAGAATGGTCCCGGCCGATGCCTCTTGAGTTTGAATTTCTTGGATATCGGTTCCCAGCACATAGCGGGGGGATGGGCACGAAGATGTTGCTCAATCTCGGTCTTTTTAAGATTCGGGCCATCAACGTGGATCCTGGCAGAAAGAGCAAACCGCTGTGGACGGAGTCCGAAGGTCCGACGACCCATGAAACGAAGCGGCGGCGACGTTCGCAGTCTCCTAAGGCGGGTCCCGCGAGCAAACCGCTCTGGTCTGAATCGAACAAGGACCGTTAAATATTTGCCCATTCTTCTGGCAAACGGACTGCTAGTCATCATCATTTAACCAAATGGTTAAATATAAAAAGAGTGACATGAGTCTTGTGTTTCATGCCCTGGCTGATCCCACTCGGCGGCGGCTTGTTGAGGCCATGGGCCGTCGCGAACGCACGGTGGGAGATCTGGCGGAGCCACTTTCCATGTCGCTCCCGGCGGTTTCAAAGCACCTTGGGGTGCTGGAGCGCGCGGGGCTATTGCATCGCCGACGCGACGGCCGGAGCCATCACATGCGATTCAATCCCGAAGGGCTGATCCCAGCGATGAGCTGGATAGAAATGCATTGAAAGCTTTGGGAAGGGAGCTTGGACAAGCTTGCGGCCTATCTCGAGTCTACCAGCAACGACGACGCGCCCCCATCAACGAACTAACATTGCATGGAACCGCTCTACTCTCAACCCACGCCTCCAGTCCTGGAACTCGAACGTGTTTTCAAGGCTCCACCGAAACGCGTTTTCGATGTATTTGCAAGCTATGACGGCATGGAGCAATGGTTCGGTCCTGGCCAATGTCACGTCATCAATGGCGAACTCGATCTCAGAGTTGGTGGTCGCTACCGCTACGTGTCCTTGCCGAAGGATGTGGTGAGGTTGAAGTCACTGGCGAATACCAAACCATCGACCACCCTAACCGAATCGCCTTCACGTGGCGATGGCAAGGCAATCCTGAGTTCAACCCCTCCGATTCGGTCGTCCAGATTGATTTCCACACACACGCAAAAGGGACGTTGCTTCAGTTACGCCAGATCGGCATCGAGAACGACGAGAGCAGGGCCAATCATGGCCACGGCTGGAATGGCGCATTCGACAAACTGGAAAGAATCTTTTCCGAACACCACAACCTCAACACATAACATTAAGACATCATGAGCGAAGACTGCAGTAAAGAAGAAGACAAGACACCAGGAATCTTTAGCTGGCGCGAGTTGGTGACCCAAGACCTTGCCGGGAGCACCAAGTTCTACACCGAACTGTTAGGTTGAACCACGGGCACCATGCCGATGCCCAATGGCATGGAATACACCATGTTCATGGCAGGGGATCGTTCGGCGGCTGGCATGGTCAAGCCACCTGCAGAGAAAGGCGACGTTCCTACGACCTGGATCAGCTACATCACCGTCGAGGATCTCGATGCCACAGTCGCGAAAGCGCAAGAACTCGGAGCCCATCTGTGCATGCCTGTGACCGATATTCCTGGTAAAGGCCGCTTTGCTGGCGTGGCGGATCCTCAGGGGGCGCCGATCGCATTCTGGGAGTTCGCGAAGTAGGGAAACCTTCCCAATTCAAAGGCCCGGCGGGAAGCCATTCCTGCTGGGCCTTGCCGTCGTTTCAACGTGGTTCGCCAAAGATAGACAGGGAACGCTATCTTCCAGGGCATGGCCCTGCACTCCTCCATCTGGTATTACGAAGCCGACCATGGGCAGTTGCCAGCCCAACTCACAGATCTCGTTCCGAAGTACCTCAAGCAAGCTGACTTGAATGCGCCCAATCCGTATTCTGGAGGACCCATGTTTCAGTTAGTGCGCCCACAAAGCCCCACCGCCCAGCGACGCATGAAAGACGACCTTCTCGTCTCCATCCCCTTCGCATCCGAAGGCAAGAAAGGCAAGCGCTTGGTCTATGCGCAAGAGGATGGCGAAGTGGACATCCGAAAGGCCAAGCCATAGTCGCGTAGACAATGACAGGGTTCAGAAGTGTGCTAGTTTGTGCCCTTAGGGCTGATCCGGACATCAACGACTCGTTCCCGGCTGTTTGATTGCAGTCATTGACGGTTCGGAATGCCATTCGTGGGGAATATCCCGCATCAACAAGGCATGGTCCAACTCAATGCTACCAGCCGGAAACACGGACGCGTCATCATAGAAAGCAGATCGCACGTGATGAACCGCGAGTGACGACACACGCCACACTGGAACCTTGAGCAAGAGACCGTCCATAAGACACGAATCAGGGCGCGAAGAATATCCAATGCCTCCAGCCTCGAAGAAACGGGATGACTCTTCCAATGACTCAAAAACCGAAGACTTGGAGAAATCATCCGACTCCTCCGCTTCTATCTCCACAAGTGGCGAGTCAATATCTGGCGCGTCGACTCTCACCGTAATCTTCCCGCCACGATCACAAACGCTGAACTTGGAATGATGGTGAACACCCGGAAAAACCCGCCCACCCGCAAGCGAATTGAGCCGTGAATCCGTGTCTCGCCGAGGAACGAACACTCCCTCTTGACTCTGACCTTCAGCATTCTCCCACTCTACCGCAATCCTATGCGCAGAGTTCTCACTGGAGATCCCCACGAAAGAAGGAAACCCCTTGGGCCTGATTTCCTCTAACCGAATCAAACAAATCCCAACGATGGCATACCCGTCGATAATCTTCGGACGAAAGTTGGCCGGAAGAATCCTCGTCACGACATCAGGCGCCACCCGATAATTGAGAAGGATGCGCCGTCGAATGACGCCTTTGATAGCGGGGATGTTCATTCTATTGGCGGACCTGTGGGATGATGAGAAAATGAGAGTGAGAAATCATCGTTGGAAACTCTCACCGGGAGAGGCGTTCGGTACACTGCTTTGCTCAGCTTTGTCCCGATGGCTGGCACACTGTAGATGATCATTAGGTTCATTGAATCCATCTTTGGCCGACCGTCGATCACGTTGTTGAAGTCAAAGATCATCGCTCGAAACTCGAGAAGTAACAACGCTGAAACTCCACCCGGGAGAGGCCTGCTTTCAAACGTTTGTCATTATATTCTGCACAGCACCATCAATTTCCACATACGACTTGAGGCTCAGAACGAATGCCGCTTTTCCGTAGCTTGACTTTCCAAAGTCGAGACTGGCAGTGCGCATTGACTCGACTTTGGAAAGTCAAGCTACGGAAAAGCGATGAATGTCCTCGGCATTCTCGGCCTGGCACTTTGGGCGATGGCCGTTCGTTGGGCGCGCCGCAGGGACGGGAACACTCACTTCGCAAGACAGAATCGCAAGCAATCTCACAAATTGGAGCCTATTCGAGCCCTCTAACAAAGCTCCACAATGTTAGTTGCCTAAGATCACTCAAGATCCGGAATCCTGTCTCGTGGAATGACCAGCTCGATGCTTCGCGGAGCCCCGGGGGTCTTCTGAATAAAGCCTAGTGCTTCCAGTCTTTTGATCATGCTATGGCACGTTGGCGGAGCGGTCCTGAAGTACTTCTGGAAATCGGTCTCCGCTGGCGGCTTGCGGTGTAGCTTTGTGTAATAGTAGATAAACGAGAGGTATTGCCCCTGTTTTTCCGTTGGTTCAGGCAACTCCGACATCCGCGATCTTTCCTTGGGCGAACGTTTGAATGATCTTGGCCAGGGAACACGCTTGATGTCTCTTGCCGTTTCTAAGAGAATCCAGAAAACCCTGATTTCTCAAAGGATTGAAGGAAACGTACGCGAGGACGGGGTCGAACCGCCGACCAACTGGGTGTAAACCAGTTGCTCTACCACTGAGCTACTCGCGCATTGGGATCTTCAGAAGATTGTGGGCGATTCGGGGGCGGGTGCAAGTGGGAATGTGGCCAGAGGAAGGTGCTACTCCGTTTTCACAGGGTCGGCGGGACGCTTGGGCAGCTTCATGGGGTCATCTGCCATGGCGCGGAGGACTTCCTGGACGCCGCGTTCCAGCTGAGGATCGCGGCCTTGGAGGACGGATTGAGGATCATTCTCGACGATGATGTCAGGATCGACGCCGTGACCTTCGATGATGTAGTTGCCTTCCTGATCATTGGTGGCCTGAAGCGGCACGTAGACGGTGCCACCATCCAAGAGCGGCCCACGACCCGAGATGCCGACCACGCCTCCCCAGGAACGTTTGCCGATGAGCGGTCCGAGACCTGACTCACGGAATCGGTGAGGAAAGATGTCGCCATCGGAGGCGGAAGTCTCGTTCATGAGACACACTTTATGCCCATGAAAGACCGTGTAAGGGTAGGTGCTAGGTTCTTCGCTGGAATAGCCAAAGCGTGTGCCTAACAATGTCGTGTCGAGCCGCTCGATGATCCATTGGGAAACATTTCCGCCGCCGTTGGAGCGCACATCGACGATCATGCCCTCTTTGCGAATTTGTGGGTAAAACCATTTGATGAATTCGTAGATGCCGGGGCCGCCCATGTCTGGGATATGCAGATAGCCCACTTTGCCTGCGGTCATGGCATCGACTTTGGCCATGTTGCCCAAGACCCAGTTGAGATAGAGAAGAGAGTCTTCGGAACTGATCGGTTTGTAAGTAACTTCGCGTGCGCCTTCGGTGGTGGGCGAGTCATTGACGGTGAAGGTCACGGGATTCGTCTTATGTTGTAAAAGCCGATAAGGATTGTCCTGGCCTCTGAGTGGCTCGCCATCGATGGCGAGGACATAATCGCCTTCGGAGATATCCACGCCGACTTCTGTGAGAGGCGCGCGGTACTTGGATTCTTCATTGTGTCCTTTGAAGATCTTGCCAATCCGATAGCGCTCGGATTCTTTGTCGAGTTCGAAACGCGCTCCTGGCAATGCCACTTGCGGACGTGCGGGAATATCGAAGTCACCACCCGCGATGTAGGCGTGACCCACGCGCAATTCAGAGATCATTTCTCCAATGACGTAATTCAAGTCAGAACGATGCGCGACGTGTTTGACCAATGGGCGGTATTGATCTCCGATCGCCTCCCAATCAAAGCCATGCATGTTTCGCACATAAAAGAAATCCCGATAACGTCGCCACACTTCATCAAAGACGGCGGCCCATTCTTCACTGGGCACGCGATCCACCATCAGCCCCTGGGTAGAAACATCTTTCTTATCCTTGGCACCGGGCTTGGCATCATAACGTTGGTATTTGCCACTCGCGCGGACGAGGATCTTTTCGCCATCCGCCGAGAAAACATAACCATTTGCGCCTTCGAGGAGGACGGTGGCTTTGCGTTCTTTGAACTCGAAGACATGCAGGGTCGGCTTCACACCACTATCACGTCCGTAGTAGAAAGCGCCTGAAGTGTGATAAAAGAGATGCCCTTTGGTCGCGGATAGACCGGCGATATTGCCAGCATCAATGGGGACACGAACCACGCGGGAAGCGAGCCCGTCGAAATCGATCACAATCGGCTCAGGAGCCTTCTTTGCCGCCTCTTTCTTGTCTTTGGAATCCTCCTCTTTCTTCTCTTCTTCTTTCGGCTTCTCCTCTTCCAACGTCACTTCATCGCTTTCAGGCGCGAACGGGTTCTTCACGTCTTTGCGCAGCGTGAGAGCATAAACTTGCAGATCACGATTCCCAGAGTAATTCCATTCAATGCTAGAGACTTGAGGAGCGAATTCTCTTCGTGAAAGATAGAAGAGATAATTCCCTTCTGGATCCCAAGTCGGAGTGCCCACATCAAAGAGGGTGTCGGTGATCGCGCGAACTTTGCCATCGGCGACAGACCAGATGTGCAATCGACTGAATGAATTGGATTCCCCCATGGTGAATGCGAGGTGCCCACCTTGAGGTGACCAAGTGTAGTCGGAAATGCCACCGCGTGGATTGTCGACGATCTCAATGACAGCCTTGGTCTCTACTGTCATGACAAAGAGCTTCCCGTCTTTATCGGCATAAGCGATGCGTTTGCCGTCTGGCGACCATTCCGGGCTCATGAGCATGACCTCATGACTCGTGGTCAACGCTTCCGCTTCGGCGTGGCCGCCTTGATCAATGAGATAAAGCTGGTCCTCACCCGAGCGATCCGAGACAAACACAATCTTCCGGCCATCGGGCGACCAACTCGCATGTTTGTCATGGGCGTTTGAGGAATTGGTGAGGTTGCGCGTGGCGCCTTTTTCAATAGGCGCGGTGAAGATATCACCACGAGCGACAAATAAAGCGCGTTCACCTTTGGGAGATAAACCGAAGCTCTCGATATTCTGATGCGCGGGGTAACGCGAAGGCCGCATGGCCAAGCCGTCATTGGGAACGGTGATGCTGAGACGCTTTGAAGCCTTGGCGTTGATGTCATAGACTTGCAGCTCACCGTCGATCTCATAGACAATACGCGACTCGCTATCGGATGAGGGCCAGCGCACATCCCAGTCTTCATGATGGGTGAGTTGCTCCAGCGATGATCCATCTGCATGGCAACGATAGAGATTGAGCCGTGTGCCACGATCGGATGCGAAATAAACATGGTCACCAATCCACATGGGATCGCGCTCTGTTCTGGCACTGTTGTCAATAGGCGTGGCGGCATTCGTTTCGAGATCGAAGACGAATAGGTCTTGAGCCCATCCACCTTCGTAACGTTTCCAAGTGCGGAAATCTCGGAACAATGGCGAATAAAGAAGGCGTTTGCCATCGGGCGAGAAATCACCGGCACCTGATGTTGGCATGGGAAGCATCTCTGGTAGGCCGCCGTCGAAGGACACGGTGTAAAGCGCCGTCAGATTCTGACCACCATCCGCATCGCGCAGGGAGCGAAAGAGGACCTTCTTTCCATCAGGCGACCATCCGTAGACTTGATGATCATAACCCCAACGCGGCGGCAAGGGACCCGTAGCTGGGTAATACGTGAGTTGCTTAGGCACCCCGCCCTCGACGGGCATGATATAGACTTGCTCGTCACCATCATACTGGCCGGTGAAGGCGATCCATTTCCCATCGGGAGAGAATTTCGGAAAGAGTTCCTGACCCGGATGCGCAGTCAGACGCACGGCGGTGCCACCCTCGACTGAACATCGCCAGAGATCGCCTCCGTAACAGAAAACGACCTGATCGCCGCTGATATCTGGAAATCGGAGGAGCTTGGTTTGGGCCAGGACTTGGCCGACCAATGCGGAAAGGATAAGTGCTACAGCTAGCGAAGCTTTCATAATTTCCAAGTTTTACAGGGGCAGGACACGACATCAAGCTCGATTTCCCCGAGAGAGGTTGGAATTCGGCAGGGCCTGGGACACGGTGGCCCACATGAAATCCTATGAGTTTGTCGTGATCGGCGGGGGAAGCGCAGGCTATGCCGGAGCGCGGACGGCCCTTGATTTGGGACTGAAGACAGCAGTCATCGATGGCGCCGAGACGCTAGGCGGTCTGTGCATCTTGAAAGGCTGCATGCCGAGCAAGACGCTGATCGAGTCTGCCAATCGCTTCCGAGTCATGCGAGAGGCGAACGAGTTCGGGCTTCGGGCAGAGAATCTCGCAGTGAAGCCAGAGGAGATCATCGCGCGCAAGCGGCGGCTCATTGGAGAATTCGCCGAGTATCGGCAGGAGCAATTGGAGACGAAGCCGTTCGATCTCATCCGCGGAAAGGCCCGTTTTCTCGACGCGAATCGCCTCGAGGTCAGCTTGCGGGATGGAGGCACGGAGGAGATCCATGCTGAGACCATTCTCATTGCGACTGGGAGCACCATTTCCACCGTGTCAGTTCCTGGCTTGGACGAGATCAGTTACCTAACCAGTGATGACGTGCTGGATCGTCCTACCTTACCCACATCCATCATAGTGTTAGGAGGCGGTGCGATCGCTCTTGAGTTGGCCCACTACTATAATGGACTCGGCGTGGAAGTCACCGTGATCCAACGCAGCCCTCAGTTGCTGAAGAGCGCGGACAAAGACGTCGCGGATACCTTGCAAGTGGCCCTGGAGTCTCACGGCATGACTATTTTCACAGGGACGCAATTATTAGACGCAGAGATGAAAGATGGGCAGCGTTGCGTCCGTTTTAGGTACAACGGCGAGGTGCAAGAATGCCTCGCAGAAGAGATCCTTATGGCGACAGGCCGATTCCCCAACACAGCGACGCTCGATCTGAAGACGGCAAAGGTCCTAACCAATCGTCGTGGAGGCATCGACGTCACCGCGCAGCAAGCGAGCAGCCAACCGCATATCTTCGCGGCGGGCGATGTCGGTTCGCCCATTGAAGTCGTTCATATCGCCATCACTCAGGGTGAAAATGCCGCCCATAATGCGGCTCTCCACCTTGGAAAACTACCAGGAAAGAGCCCGAAAACGACCGATTATCGCCTCAAGCTGTTCGGAATCTTTACCGAACCCGAGATCGGCATGGTAGGCATGACGGAAGCGGAAGCCGAGGCTGCGGGCATTCCTTTTGAAGTCGCCACCTATCCCTTTGAAGATCATGGGAAATCGATCGTCAGCGGCGCCCTTCATGGGTTTGTGAAACTCATCGCGCACAAAGATGATGGACGGTTGCTAGGCGGTGCAGTCATCGGTCCGCATGCTGTCGAATTGATTCATGAAATCACAGTCGCCATGTATTTTAACGCCACGGCCCGTCAGTTAGCCGAAATCCCACACTATCATCCTACATTGAGTGAGATTTGGACCTATCCAGCGGAAGACCTCGCAGAATCTTGCCATACGAATTAAGAATCTCCATAGCTCCTTTTCCATTGACTTTCCATTACCAGAATTCATCATTATAACGTGCTCAGAAAGATAATCTCTACTAACAAAGAGGAAGACTATGCCGCTGCCGAAGAAGCAGTTGCAGAGACGGACTCCTACTCGGGTTACGAAACCCCTGAAGCGACTCCTATGTACGATTCCTCCACTTCTTACCCCGACACTTCCTACTCCTCTGCCCCCTCCCAAATGAGCAAGAATATTCTGTCCAGTGACGTCCAAATCAAGGGCTCTCTTACCTTTGGCGAAGAACTCATTCTTGATGGCGGCGTTGAAGGAGAGGTGAACTCTGAGAATGGACATCTAACGGTGGGCGAAAACGCTCGGATCAAGGGCGAGGTCAAGACACGAGGTGTGGTGGTCTACGGCAAAGTGGAAGGCAATCTCACCGTGACCGAACGCTGCGAACTCAAGGCGGATGCCGAGATCGTAGGCGATATTCGTGCTGGAACTCTTTCGATTGAAGAAGGTGCCGCATTCATGGGACAATCTTCCGTCGGCACTGCCGCTGTGGCCAAGGCCAAGTCTGGATCAAGCAGCAGCAGTGGAAGCTCGTCATCATCAACTGCTAAGGCTTCGTGACGCTGAACGGTAAACCCTGACGCAAGACCCACGCTACGCTTAGTAGACTCACCAGCTTAAATCGCGCGAAGAAGGCCGACGTCGAGTGTCCTCACTGTCACTCGACCCAAACCGAGCCTAAGATGTCGTTGTCGACTTTCTGCCGCAGCTGCGGGAAGCATTTTAAGATTGATAAGAGCCGAAGCGTTGTCTCTCAGACACACAAGGATCTCGAAAAGATCTCTCGCGACGTGAGCGGGGATCCTCCTCCAACTCCCGCAGAAGCTGCTCAACCAGATCAAGCCTCTGGCAAAGTCACGAGTTCTATTCCAATGGTTCAAGTGTCAGAGCTGCCTTACCGACCGAGCGCTAACGAAACCCAAAGTTTCCGCATGGCTCGAGCCGTCCGGTCCAATAGCTCTGGTTCGTTTGCCAATCGGCATAAGCCTCGTCCCGTAGCGTGTTTCCACTGTGACGGAGTCATCGAAGTTAGTTACGCTGCCAAGTCTGCCGAATGTCCAGTGTGCAACGAGGCGATCAATCTGAATGACTACGAGATCAACAAGCCGCTCTACGAAGACATCTTCACGCGTGGCAATGTGACAATCAACAAGCTAGGCTCTTTGGAATGCGAAAGCCTCGTATGCCACAATCTCAAAGCGTATGGCGAGATCAACACCCTCGTGCATGCCACAGGGGACGTCATGATCCGCACCCGCGCCACCCTTCCCAATGGGCTGCGTTGCAAGAAGCTCTTGGTTGGGCGTGATGCGCACGTCGAAGTCGGAGGAGATGTCTACGCTGAGGAAATGGAAGTGGACGGTGTCATCACTGCAGATGCCTTCAATTGTGTCGGCACCACTCGGATCGATGGGCATGGCGCGATCAATGGCCCTCTCAAGACTCGCTCAGTCGCAATGGAGAATGGTGGAGCGCTGAACGGTGCTCTCCAGATAGTCGCCACTAAGCCGCAGGCAGCCGGTTAGTCATTTCTTTCTTAGAAAGTCGCACGACCCATTTCTTAGTCATTGACGTAAGGTTTTCACAGGCTGAAGTGGCCCTCTATTCTTATGCGTCCTCGATTGGAACCATTTCAGAGAATCGCCGTCGCCGCGCTTTTCTCCGTGATCCTGCTCATCTTTGTCGGAGCCTTCGTGCGCGCCACCGGAGCAGGTCTTGGCTGTCCAGACTGGCCAACCTGCTGGGGCTGCTACATCCCACCAACCTCGATCGATCAAGTAGACTTCGAACGTCTCGATATCGAACGTTTTAAGAAACACGCCGCGCGCCACGGCGAGAATCCTGACAACATCACTGAAGAAAGCCTACGCAAACAGTTCAACCCGGTGCACGTCTGGACCGAGTACATCAATCGCCTCACTAGCCTTCCTGTGGGTCTCTTCTCTATCATGGTCGCTGGGATGGGGATTCAGCAATGGCGACGCAAGCGGCCTTGGGTCTTTGTCAGTGGGATCACCGCTCTGTTCGTCGTTCTGATCAATGCGTGGTTGGGCATGAAAGTCGTCTTAAGCGGGCTCAAGCCTGGCATCATCACTTTGCACATGGCACTCGCCATCTTTCTCTTGGGACTTCTCGTCTACATCGCTTGGCGCGGCTGCGAACGTCCCTGGCGGCTGCCCTTGACAGGCAAAGACAAACGCATTCTCCGCATCTTGATTTTAGCATTATTAGCTTTCACCATCTTTGAAGGATTGATAGGCTCACAGGTCCGAGAAATGACCGATCAGTTAGCCAGGAGCCATGTGGACATGCCCCGCCAATCCTGGACCCAAGAACTCGAAGCAACGTGGGTCTACCTGATTCATCGCAGCTTCTCTTGGGTCATTTTTGGCTGTGCCATGGCGTTCTATCTCACCGCCCGGAATGCCTTGCCTCAAGGTTGTCGTTGGCTAGAAAAGGCTATTTTAGGATTCGTAATCGGTCAGATGATTCTGGGTATCATCCTTTCACAAATAGGCATCCTCGCCGCGGCTCAAGTGCTGCACATTGGCCTATCATCCTTGCTCATCTCCGCCATCGCCCTATGGATCTTGGGCGCATTCGCCCGAGAAGACCACGCTACTCCGGCCTAAAGAGGCTAGTGATGTATCTCAGTTCTTCCTCCAACTGGTCAGGATCTGCCAGAGTATCAAGCACACGTGCCCGAAGGAATTTTAAAAAGCGCTTCCGAGATCGAAAAAGGATCAATCGGAGATTTCCATCGGTGATGCCCAGTTGCTCTGCCAGCGCTTCCTGGCTCAACTCATGTTGATCCAACAGCATGGAACGAATCACTCGAAACATCGCCTCCCCTTGCTTACGAGCTGCCATGTCTTTTCTGAGGTCCCGCATCGCATCTTCAAGCAACGCGTAGGCCCACTTCCGATCATAGTCGCGCTCAGGGCTATCCGACTTCAGGCCCAGACCAGAGAGGTTCAAGCGCTGCTCCGCCTCCGTGATATCCAAAGAAATGATCGGGTTCTCCCCTCCCCGCCGCTGCGCTGTGGCTTTCTTCCAGGTGCTCACATCGAAACGCTGCAGCATCACTAGCAGAAACGAACGCAAGCGGCCTTTGCCTCTATCCGCTCTAGCCAAACGATCTTTGGAAATGAGATGGTAGAAGAAATCTTGGGTAATATCCTCCGCGTCTTCAGCTGACTTCCCGCGACTCCTCACATACGCATAAAGAGGAAACCAATAGTCCTGGCAGATCTGAGACCACGCTCGGCGAGAATCCGCAGAATCACCTCGCGCGCGCACCACCATGCTCCACTTCGTATTGGGAAAGCTTGATTTGGAACGTTTGGGGAGATCGCGTTGGGCGGTGGCAGGATCCGACATTCCCCAAACATCAGACAGGCCTTGGACGAAAGCACACCTTTTTTCATAGAGAGACGACTCGAGCTCCTTTCCATCACATCAGGTACCTCGCGAACTAATACTTCCCCTCACGACTTTCGAACTTCGTCGGCTTATCCAACGTGTGCCCGCCCGTTCTCAACCAATGCACCACCCATGTTATTAGAACATCTAATGGCAAAGAAGACTCGCCAAACCAAGACCAGGCTAGACTAGCATCACTCAAGAACGCATGCGGCCTCTCTTCTCCTACAAACACAGGATCCACACCCGCACATTCAGCCAATCTCAGGCAAAGATCCCGCACCCGAAGATGCGGCCGCCCAGCGATGTTCAGCACCGCTGCTGGAGCCTCCGTCTTCGACAATGAAGCGGCAATCATCGCATTGGCATCCCCCTGCCAAAGCACATTCACCCATCCCATCCCAAGATCGACTGCCTCGCCGGCCAGCACTTTCTTTGCCAGATCGACCAGGACACCATAGCGCAGCTCATTCGCGTAGTTCAGACGAATCAGCACCACCGGCGTCCCAGATTTCTCTGAGAAGTACTGAAACATCCTCTCTCGACCCAAACAACTGTTAGCATATTCACCGACTGGATCAAGCACGTCACTCTCACTGGAACCTGGCCCCTCGACCTTGGTCAGTCCGTAGACATTGCCTGTCGATAAAGCAACGATGCGGCTTGCCTGAAATTTCTCACATATCTTTCCTGGCAACCACGTGTTCATGGCCCAAGTCAAAGGTTCCTGCCCCGTCGATCCAAACTTCATCCCCGCAAGGTAATAAACATTAGGACAATCAGGAAGCGTTCCGAGAAACCTATCGTCTAACAAATCTCCGGCAATCGCCTCGATGCCCTCAGCCTCGAGCTCCGCTGGCAAGTGACGTTCGGTAAACCGACTCACCGCCATGACACGCCGCTCGGGCACCGCACGCTTGAGCATGCGTGTCAGCGTTGGCCCCATCTTTCCACCGGCCCCCAGGACCATGATATCCCCAGGGATCGAGCTCAACGCCTTCGCCACCAGATCCGACGGCCGGCTCAGCCAGTCTTCTAGGCCTGCCGTAGAATCAATGTGAGAAGGAGGGAGATGATCCATGCATTCATGCTAGTTTTCCACAGCTGGCGGCTCCCAATCATCCGGCAAGACAAAGTCATCTTTATGAAGATCAAGAATAGCCCGAGCTTTGTCCACGAGTTCCTCCGCGATCATCAATCGCACACCGCCCGTAGCGAAGACCACCGGTGGATCAACATTCGCCAAGTTCTCATCAGCAACGAATGTGTCGATTTCATAAGACGCCAAAAGAGATTTAGCGACGTGCGCCGATGGCGTGTCTGAATAAAAGCGAAGGACAATCATAGTAGGAATCAGTTAGG
>JBLHHN010000085.1:0-19406 GCA_047616785.1 Verrucomicrobiales bacterium | reverse complement strand
TGCGGTTTCACTACCGAATCTCAGTCTAGCGAAACCGCTGCCTCAACTTTGGTGCAGGTCTGGACGATGGTTTCCGGAGAGATGCTGTGCCGAGTCGGAGCCCATAACCCCTTGATCATCAGTAATGAAGATGACTCTGACTGATCCTGATTTCTTCGAGATTCGCTGATTCAGGCCCAGCCAATCTGACGGAGAGCCGAATATATCTGGATTGCTAACATGATCGGACAGGGAGCAATGGCCCTCCGATTCGTTACGAAGCAGTCGAAGCTTGCTTGGACAACGTCGCCGAAAAGGCCAAAGATCTTAAAGCGTCAGTGCACATGCCCAGAATTGGTTGTGGTCTCGCTGGCGGGAAATGGGAAATCATCGAACCTATCATCGAAAAGACTCTTTTGGTGCGGGGAATTGCATCAGTAGTTTACGATTTCTAACTACGGCGCAGCGACCAACAGGCTGCCCGACCCGAGTCAATTCGCCAACTCTTAAATCGGAGTGCGCCTTCAGTTTGTGGCATCACTCATACGTTAGGTTCAAAGAAGTGACGTGGGTAAAAGGAGTTCTTGTGTGTGGGGAGAGAATTTGGTAGACCGTTGAACCGCGCTCTCACATGCCATTGCCCCGCCTCATCTGCCTCCTTGCATTTCTGTTGCCCCGTTTGGTTTGGGGCGTGGACTCTGTCGTCACGTTTGATGAAGTTCACTATCATCCGGTTTCGTTGGACGAATGTGAGTGGATTGAGTTGCGCAATCAGATGTCGATTCGAGTGGATCTGTCCGGGTGGAAGATTGGTGGGGGCGTGGCTCACACTTTTCCGGATGGGACGATCATCGAGCCGAAGGGGCATGTGGTAGTTGATGCTGCGCTGTTTGAGGGAAGGTTAGACAACGCCGGGGAAGCACTCGAATTGCGAGATAGGAATGGTCGATTGATGGACCTCCTAGAGTATGGCGACGATGTGCCTTGGCCTGTGGGCGCAGATGGTTCGGGTTGGAGTTTGAGTAAGAGGGGGCCTTCGCTGGCGAGTCGTGAAGCGTCGAGTTGGGTGGCGAGCCTTCCGACACCTGGGAAGGTGAATGTTTCGGCTGCGCCGTTGGGGAACCTTCGTTTATCGGAGATCGGCGCTGGGCTGGTAGAGCTTTGGAATGACGGAGAGAATGCGATTCTGATGGATGGATTCGAGCTTCGTGATGATGTGGGAGGGGTAGTGGCGTTGCGTGGGAGTATTCCGCCAGGCGGTTACCAGTTGGTCGAAGCGGAGATGACGGTTCTCTTTCTTTGGGATGATGAAGGTCGTTTGTTGGATGCGGCACGCGTGAAGGATCGGGAGCAGGGACGATTGCCGGATGACGAGACTTGGTATTTCACGGATGAACCGACTCCGGGAGTGCCTAACGCAATCACGCTCTCCAAGGACATCGTGATCCACGAGATCATGTATCATTTCCCGCCGGTGTACGATCAGCCTGGCACGGTGGAGAACGAATTCGCTGAGCGTGATGAGGAGTGGATCGAACTTTACAATCGCGGTGAGACAGCAGTGGATTTGTCAGGGTGGTCGCTTGGTGGGGGCATTGCGTTTGCCTTTCCCGAAGGCACGTCGTTGGAGTCTGAGGCCTTTCTGGTGGTGGCGAATGATGGAGAAACGCTTCGGAAAAAGTATCCGAGCATCACCGTGATATGGGATTTCAGCGGTAAACTGAGTAATCGCTCGGATGTGATCTTACTTCGAGATCAGAATGGGAATGCGGCGGATTACGTTCGCTATGTGGACAGTGGGCGTTGGCCGACGGAAGCGGATGGCCGCGGCAGCAGTTTGGAGCTTCGCGATCCATGGGCAGACAACGCGCAGCCTGAAGCGTGGCAAGCGAGTGACGAGACTAACAAGTCCGAGTGGGTCACGATCAGCTACGAACGGCGTGGTGCTGAGCCGCCGAGCAGCAACAATCCAAGCAATTTCCATGAGTTCCTCATGGGACTGCTCGATGCTGGAGAAGTGTTGGTGGACGATGTCAGTGTGATTGCAGATCCGCACGGCACGGCGACGGAGCTGATGAAGAATGGCGGGTTCGAGTTGCGGAACATCTTTTCTGGCGAACTCAACGATTGGCGCGGGCTCGGCACCCATGCGGCGACCTATGTGGTGGATTCTGGCGATGGCAGTCAGTTGCGCGTGGTAGCGGATGGCGCCATCGAGCATACGTATAATACCGTGTCCTCGATCTTGCGCGCCGGGCAACAGCTAGAGGCGACGCAGACATACGGCATCACCTTTCGAGCGCGTTGGCTTGCAGGATCTCCACAACTCAATACGCGGCTGTATCTCAACCGCATGGGCCGAACGCATGTCTTGCCCATTCCGAATCAGTTAGGCAGTCCGGGCACCGGGCGCGGGGCTAACATTGGACCCACGTTTGAGGGACTCGCAATCAACCCGCTGATACCGCGTGTCAATGAGCCAATCACTATCGCCGTGGAGGCTAGGGATCCCCAAGGTGTGGTGCGCTTGAAGTTGTTCTATCGGTCTCCCAACACAGACTGGCACTCGGTCGAGATGCGCGACGGCAGTGGCACCATTCCGGGGCAGGCTAGTGGCACGGTGATTCAGTTTTATATTCATGGAACAGATGGCGAAGGCGTGGAGGCATTCTTTCCGGCCAAAGCCGTAGACTCCCGAGCGCTGCTGCGAGTGGGGGAGGCGAATATCGTCAACACGAGCGTGGACACCTTGCGCCTTATTTTATGGCCGGCAGAGCACGACTTCATGCGTCGACCGGAACACGTGGTAAGCAATGGACGTGTGGGTGGAACCTTGATCACGGACGGAGACTATCATTTCGACGTCGGCGTGCGCTTACGGAGCAGTCCCTATGGGCGGCGTGGGAATCGGGTGGGATACAATGTCGTGCTTGGGAATGAGCGGCCCTACCGAGGGGTGCACAGTTCGATCGCCATTGATCGAGGTTCAGTCATGCCTAACGGAAACTCCAACGGCTTCTTCGAAGTGAAGACCGGGGCAGGCGTGAATGAATTGATCGTCAATCAGATCGCGCAGCGTGCGGGCGGCATTCCCTCGACCTATGATGATGTCGTCTTCATCGAAACGCCGAATCCTGCGGAATCGAGCCTAGCGCAGTTGCGCATGGCGCGTTACGGCGCCGCTTACTTGGATGGGCAGTATGAGAATGGGGCGCAGGGAGCGACGCATAAGTTCGAGCTGATCTATCATCCGACCACCACGATAGGCAATCGGGTGGATGCCTTGAAAGGTCCCTACACCGCAGTGCTTGGCATTGATATCCAGGACATGGGCGACGACAAGGAAGCCTACCGATTCAACTACCTTCCGACCAACAATCGTGACCGTGACGACTTCACCGGTATCATTCGTCTCGGCGATGCGTTCTCTGCTAGAACCGATTCACTGCGTCGTGAGATGATCCCGCAAGCCATCGATGTCGAACAATGGATGCGTGTGTTTGCCTTTCAATCACTTATCGGGGTGGCGGACACCTACAACATGGGGCTGGAACACAACCTCGTGCTCTACACGCGCCCTTCGGATCAACGTGTGCTGGCCTTTCCCTGGGATCTGGATCATGCCTTCTTCTACACGCCGACGGCGGATCTGCTAGGACGAGGAGGCACGAATCTCGCCAGCTTCATTGCCTTGCCGGAGAATCGGCGTCTCTTCTACGGTCACCTTGAGGATCTGCTAGACACGGCCTTCAACACCGAGTCAATGGAATCCTGGGTCGAGCATCTGAACGAAGTCACTGGGAGCGACTATAGCCAACGTATTCTCAACTACATCGATCGCCGAGCTGACCACGTCCGATCGGAGCTTCAGACTCAAGTGAGGCGAACCTTTCAGATCACAACCAATCAAGGGCGCGCATTGGAAACCGATCAACCATCGATCCTGTTGGAAGGGAATGGGTGGGTGGATGTTAGAAATATTCGCAATGAGAGCAGTGGCGCATTTCTTGATCTCATCTGGACGAGCGTGAATGAATGGCAGGCAGAAATTCCGCTGACTTTGGGCGACAATGAGTTGCGCCTCCAGGCCGTGGACTTCCAAGGCCAGGATCTGGGCAGCATCTTCTCGCCGGGGGAGGACACTATCACTGTGAACCACACTGGGACTGTAGAAGCAGCTTCGGCAGAGAATCTGAGGATCTCTGAGCTGCACTATCATCCTAGCAATGAGGAAGCTGAGTTCATTGAATTACAGAACATGGGTTCCGGTCCGATTGACCTTCGTGGGGTCCAGTTCACGCGGGGCATTCAATGGCAACATGATACGAGCACGATTCTGCAGCCTGGTGAAGTGGCGCTGTTGGTGAGGGTGTTAGATGCATTTAATGCAGCGCTTCCCATCCTGGGGAGCTATGGCCCTTCACAGTTGAGCAATGGAGGCGAGACCATCCGGATTGAGGGCCTTGGAGGTAGTGTGATTCAGGAGTTTCGCTACGATGATCGCTTGCCGTGGCCAGAAGAAGCGGATGGCCATGGCTACTCGCTGGAGGCACGCAGTCGAGGTGGTTCTGATAGTTCATACGCATGGCGGCTGAGCGTGGACGAAGGTGGCAGTCCTGGCATCGCGAATGCTTTTGAGCCATTGGGCGACGCCGACTTGCTGGACTATGCCTTTGGAGATCGTGTGCCACTTGAGACGTACTCGAATGGGCAGCTGACGCTAACGCTCAACACCTTGGCTGATGAAGTGCGCTGGACACTGCAGGCTTCGGCGGATCTCCAAGCTTGGGAAGATGTGGTAATGGATCTGAGGTCGCGGGTCCAAGTTGGAGATCGCAGTGTGTTTACCTGGACAACAAATCCGCACCTTCCCTATCATCGACTCGTTCTGCACTCAAATCTCTTAACAACAACCTAGAAACCCTATGAAGATGGACTTCGCTTGGATAAGCATCCTGTCATTAGCCTGCCTCACGACACTTGGCATAGCCCAAGAAATCGTGCTCTACGATGATTTCGAAGCTGGTGTGCTTGCTCCTCATTGGAGCTTCGATAGTCAGCCCTTTGAAACTGGAGAGATCGATATTGGCGGTGGCCTGGTCGATGGCACGATGCGGTTGGAGGTGTCGGCACTAACGGATTTCTGGGGAGGCTTTGCTTTGCGCACAGAACGCACGTTCGCCGCCTCTGCAGCGAATCCGCTCAGCCTTCAGGTGACGCGTGTTTCTGATGAGGGGGAGGGGATCACGCGCTCGGGTGCCTGGATCATGAACCGTGACCGCTCGCAGTATGTGTTCATCAGTCAGAACTTTGGTGAGGGTGGTTGGCAATACAATCGACGTATTGGCCAGGCAGGTGATAGTGCAACTGGTGCTGGGATGAATATCGATGCCTTTGATGCACTGGACGAAGACCGCGGATCGCATGACATTCGCTTGGTCGCCAATGGGGTCACGGTGCAGATCTTTCTCGACGATCAGTTAGGTGCGGAGGTGGATTTCCCGTTGGCGGAAGGAATTGTCTTTGGCTTTGGTTCATACGCGCGTTCGACCGTCGATGATGCGGTGGCGAGTTTTGACAATGTGGCGGTCAAATCGGATTTGCCGACCGGATTGCCCTGCGTGACCTTAGCCGCGCAAAGCACGGCGCTCTTTGTCGGCACAGATGGCCAAGCGACGCTGGCAGTATCGAAGTTATTTGTCGCTGAGAATGGCACGAACGTCAATGTCACGAGCAGCAATCCTGAGGTGGCGACCTTGGAAGGTGCCAATGCGCAAGGCGCCCTCACGGTGAATTTCGATGCTGGTGGGGCAAGCACGGCTCCCTTACGGATCATTGCAGGTAAAGGAGGTTCTGCTAGTTTCTCGATCTCTGTGGCCGATCCGCTTTGTGCTGGTAGCCCGCTGGCGGTCAGTGTCTCGTCGTCGTTCCTGCGGAATCCGAGCTTTGAAGACTCGCCGCGACCCGAAGGTGTCGGTTATGGTGAGATCGGTGAATGGCAGGGTGGTTCTGGCATCAATGATGGTGGTCCCTTTGGTGATAACGGAACGATCCCTGATCGAGCACAAATTGCCTTTTCCCAAGGCGGGAGAGATCTCAGTCAGGATATCTCGGGTCTCGATACGAGCAAGCTTTATCAAATACAGTTCTATTATAATGCCAGGAACTGTTGCGGTGGGACCATTGGCCTCACGGTGACTTACAATGATCAACAGATCGGAGCAATGATAGAGAATGTTCAGCCGGTGGGAGGTGTGAAATCTTATCATCTCTTTAGCGGGACGTTTCAGCCTGCGACGCCTTCGGGCACCTTGTCCTTGGCCACCGCTGCCGAGGGAGATGCGACGCTCTTGTTTGATGCGGTGAGCATCACCGAACGCTCGATTGATGATCTCGCGCTTGAGAATCCGAGTTTCGAAGCCAGCGGGCGCGGGCTCGGGCCTGGCTACTTGACCACGATTGCTGGCTGGGAGGTTGTGGGAGATGCCGGTGTCAACGTTGGCGGTGCCGGGCCCTTTGCCGACAATGGAGACACGCCTGACCAGGATCTGGTGGCTTTTATCCAGGGGGCGGGAAGCTATCTCAGCCAGACACTCCCAATCTTTGTGGTTGGGGAGACTTACGCATTGAATTATGAGGTGAATGCGAGGGACGGCAATTCACCAAGTCTCAAAGTGCTCGTCGATGATGTAGTCTTGAGCGAGGAAGCCATTTCTTCAGTAGGTGTGGGCAATCCTTATCTCAGCAAGACTGTGGAGTTCACCGCGACCAGTGTCGCTCACACCATTCGTTTCGAACAAACCGCCGAAGGGGATCACTCGCTCCTTCTTGACAATGTGAGGATTCTCGGAGAAGCCTCGAACATTCCCTGTGTGCCGGTGTCGCCGGAGAGCTTCACAGCGAGTGTTGGACAGTCTGGAGATGCTTTGACCATTGCCATGCCGGAAGAAGCTTTGGTCGATGGGCCTGTGACGATCACCGTGAGCAATAGCAATCCGTCGGCGTTTGCTCTCGAGGGTGCGGATGCTGGCGGGAGTGTGAAATTAGAATTCACTCCGGGTGGCGAGCTCATGCAAAGCGTTGGTTACACGGCGTTGAGCAAAGGTTCAGTGACTTTTGCTATTACCAGTAGCAAAGCACTTTGTTTCGAATTCAGTGCGGTGACGGCTAGCGCTTTGGCGGCTTTTGTCAGGAATCCAGGTTTCGAAAGCAACTATCCTGAGGAATGGCCGCATTATGGCGACGTCGATGACTGGACACGCTCTGGCAATGCAGGCACGAATCTCAGTGATGGCCCGTTTCATGACAACGGCTTGATCCCCGATGGCGCGCATATCGGCTTTGTGCAAGGGAATGCGAACCTCACGCAAGACATCGGTGGTATGGTGCCGGGCGAGCAGTATTGGCTTCAGTTTTACTACAATCGTCGCGTTGATGCGCAGGACGCCTCCATCACCTTGCAGGCAGCATACGGTGAGCAGGTGCTCTTTGAAACGGGCCCGCTAGAACCGGTGGGCGCAGACATACCTTATCACTTTGCTGCCATCCCATTCGTTCCTGTGATGGGATCGGGAACTCTAGCATTCACAGGCGTGGTGGAAGGCGATGCCACCTATCTTATCGACGGCGTGAATATCGTAAAACGTGCCGAGAATGAGATCCTGGTGATCAATCCTAGCTTTGAAGCGACCGGTGGAACGACCTTGCCTTTGCCTGGATATCTCGGCGCGGAGGACGCGGATGAAGCTCTTTCGTTGGCCGGTTGGGAAGCGACCGGTAACTACGGCGTGAATTCCTCTGGCAGCGGCCCCTTTGCTGACAATGGCACCAATCCAGATCAAGACGACGTGGTCTTTCTTCAAGGAGCAAGCGCTTCGATCCGGCAGACCGTCAGCGGTCTCGCCAGTGGTGAGACTTACACTCTCGCGTATGCTTACAACGCCCGGACGGGCAACAAGCCGACCTTGCAAGTCGATATCGATGGCAATCTAGCTCAGGAAGCAGTGGTCACTCCGGTAGGTGACGCCGCGCCCTATCATCAGCACTCATTCAGTTTTCAAGCTTCTGGGGAAACGGCTGAGCTGGTGATCGCTCAGACCACGGCGGGAGATCAAACGGTGCTCATCGATGACATTCACGTTGTTCCAGGCGGCGATGCTAGACCCTGCGTGACGGTTTCTCCTGGCACACTCATCCTGGACGAAAGGACTAGCGGCGAACTGGTTGTGCGGGTTCCCGATGACGCCTTTGCCGATGTCGATACCGTAGCGGTGACCATCGAAAGTAGCGACGCCAACGTCGTCAGTTTGTCTGGCGCTCTCACATTAACGCAGGCGGGACCTCGCAGTCAAACCGTGGCTCTCGTTTCCGGGGCCATTGGGACGGCTCAATTGACGATCACGGCGGATGAATCCGTTTGTTTGAGCCGCGAGAGCGTTTCTGTCACGGTGCGCGAAGTTGTCTTGCCTAGGAATCTTGTTGCCAATGGGAGTTTCGAGTCCAACTTCCATCCGACAAACCCTGGCTACGGCCCAGTTGATGGCTGGGTGAAAGAGGGGACCGGCAATTCGGGGATCAACGGCGTTGACGGCCCCTTTCATAACAGTGGCACCATCCCCGATCGCTTGCAGGTGGCGCTCATGCAGAACTCTTTAACGCTTTCGCAAGAACTGCACGGCTTGGAGGCTGAGAAACAATACTGGTTGCAGTTCTATTACAATGCGCGTGCTGGAGACTTTGCCAGACCAACGTTGACCGCCCGCATTGATGGCGAAGACATCGTCGTGTTAGAAGCGATCGAATCGGTCGGCGATAGCGAGTCTTATCACTTCATCAACGTACCCTTTGTCCCTGCCTCTGATAGCACGATCCTGCAGTTGGAATCCTTTGTTGAAGAAGGCGGTGACGGCACCGTGCTGCTTGATGGCCTGACGGTGACACGTAGAGATTCTGGAGAAATTGTGGTAGTGAACCCGAGCTTTGAGGCCAGCGGGGTGGCCCCTGCCCCAGGATACCTCCAACCTGCCCTGGTGGCCGGATGGGTCATCGAAGGCAGCGGCTACGGTATGAACCGTCCCGGTGAAGGTCCTTTCGCTGACAATGGCACCAATCCAGATCAAGATCTCGTCCTTTTCCTACAGGGCATGACCAATGCCGCGCAAGTCGTCCAAGGCTTGACCCTGGGCCAGACATACTCCTTACAGTTTGCCTACAACGCTCGAGGCGGAAACACGCCCCAACTCATTGTGGTTGTCGATGACGTCGCCGTGTTCGACGAAGTCGTCGCTCCGGTCGGTGACGCCGCGTCCTACCATCAAGCCAGCGTGACGTTCACTGCCAAAGGAGAAAGCGCTAGCATCGCCTTTGGCCAAGTGGCCGAAGGTGATCAGACCATCCTGCTAGACGACATCCACGTCCTAGGTGGGGCGCCAGATTACGGTGCTCTTTTGCCACGGTTAGACATCGCCAACATCGATGGCAATCGTGTCGAGCTGTCTTGGTCCAATGCGTTCACCGAATTCTTGTTGGAGACAGGAACGGACCTCCAAACTTGGGCCGACGCCACACAAGCAGTGACGGATCGCGATGGCCGTTTCGTCGTCACCGTGACGCGCGATGCGACCGTGCAATTCTACCGGCTGGCAAAACGTTAGCCATCAACGTTGCATGATTCGGATGCGACGGTACTCCACTTGACCACGATCACCTTCGAGCCCGAGGGGGCCTGAGGCGGGGATCTTGAAGGCGTTCTCGATCACTTCACCATTGACGGTGCAGAGGGCGGTCTCTCCTGTCACGGTCACCATGAGCTCGTTCCAATCTTGGGGTTTGTAAGCGCGGAGTTCGGTGTAAGGGCCGGCGAGAAGGAAGTCGCGGCATTGCAGTTGCTTGCCTCGAAGGAAGACGCCGCTGTCGGCATTGGGGGTGGCGCGGAACTCTAACTTCAGGACGAAATCTTGGGCATACTCTTTGGTGGTCCAGAGTTGTTGGATCTTGCGTCCTTCGGGTGGTGTGGTGACGACGAGGCGACCGTTCTTGGCCAGGTAGCGTCCGTCCGGACTCGCCTTCATGCCGGTGAAGGGGATGGTCTTGGCGACAACGGGCCAAGGCGGCGCATTGGGATCATTCTTTTTCCAATTGGCGGCTTGTTTCTTCATGGCCTCGGTGGTGGGACGATAGCCCCAGCCCGTGAGGTCTTGGCCATTGAAAAGACTGACAAAGCCAGGCTCGGGCGTGAAAGTGTCCGGCTCATTCTCAAGGAAGCCTAACGTGGCCATGAGGGGACGAAGCGCGGCCGCCCATTTGTCGTAGCCTCTGCCGTTCGGATGCAAGAGATCGGGGAACTCGTCTTTCTTGGCATCGCCTTTGTCATCGGCGAAGAGTGTCCAGGTGTCTAACATTGTGATCTGAGGATCGCCCTTCACCGCTTCGGCGTAGAGCTTGTTGATCTCGCTGATCTTGTCGGCAGGACGTTTCATGGAAGCCGAAGCAGGAAAGACCTGGCTGAGAATGATCGGCATCTTCGGGTTGTGTGTCTTGAGGGCTTTCAGGATCAGTGAGAGATTGCCAGCCGTGCTTGACGGTTCGGCTTCTTCTTCGAGGTCATTGGTCCCTATCAGAAGGACGATTCCGGATGGATTGAGATCCATGACATCACCTTTCAGCCTGAGGAGCACGCCTCGGGTGGTATCGCCACTGATCCCGCGATTGGCGACTTTCACGCCAGGGAAAGCTTGAGCGAGCTGAGTCCAGGATTGGGTGATGGAATCGCCGAGAAAGACGAGCGCGCCTTGATCAGGGGTCACTTGTTTGGCCCACCCCTGACGCTTTTCTAACCACAGTTCTTGGAACCAATCGTAACGCCTGATGGGTCCGGTGCCGGCAAGCCCTTCGTCGCTTGCTGGGATACGGAGAGAGTCGATGGACTGCTTCTCTTCGCCAATGACAGGGAATACCAGAGATAGCAGAAGGAGGAATGGCAGAACGCGATGCATGATGGTTGCATAACGGAGTTGGTGAGGGTTTGCCAGAACGGAGTGACCCCAGGATCAAAGAACCTTGGAAGGCTTGGAAAGCTTAAATTTAATCTTCAGGGAAGAAGTGTTGGTAGTGAGTCTCGCGATTTCCACGGACCACTTGCTGGTTCACGTGCGTGCCTTCGCTGATCAGCGCACCGGCCCAGAGGACGGCGTCGGAGACGATGGCACCGGCACTGATGGTGGCGGCGGGGCCGACGATCACATCGGGACTGACCTGGGCATCGGGCGAGATCTGGGCAGACGCAGCTCGCGGCGTCCATGCTTGATCCGGCGCGTAGGCAGGGAACGACGACTCTGGGATGTCGCGATGGACTTGGCGGTAGGTGGCTTCGTCACCGAGGTCCCACCAGTAGCCGCTGTCTTCGACAAAGCCGCCGAGGACCGCTCCTTTACGGATCATGTCTAGTAAGATGGGAATGACGGACTCTTTCTTGCCTGGCGTGAGACGATCGAGAAAGGCGGGTTCGACGAGGTAGATGCCGGTAAACTGATAGTAAGTGTCGACGGGTCGACCTAGCTTGTCACGAATGTCTTCAACCCGACGCGTATTGTCATTCAGACCGATGTGCAATCCCGGGCCTTCCGTGCGGAGAAGCAAGGTCACTTCATGGCCTCCGCGCTCATGCGCTTCTAGAAGAGGTGCTAGTGGGATGTCTGAGAGGATGTCGCCATTGTAGACGAGAAAACGTTCACGCCCTAACAGATCGGCAATGTTGGCGATGCCACCAGCAGTTTCCAGAAGGATGGGTTCGTGACGAAAGGCAATGGGCAGCCCGTTGTAGGCGCTCTCTGGAAAAGCGGCCGTGTAGGCTTCCGGATAGTGATGGGTATTGACCACATAACCCTCAAGATCTGGCAATGAACGCACGTGATTGAAGGCGTAGCTGATGAGCGGACGGTGATAAACAGGCACCATCGGCTTGGGCAACCATTCTGTGAGCGGCTGCAAGCGGGTGCCGAGTCCTGCGCCTAACACAAAGGCCTTCATCGCTTAAAACAACTCGGCTTGCGTGTAATCGGTGTTGGCGGCGTAGGCGAGGGCAGGCTCGCGTACGCGATCTTCTTCAGGAGTGGAAGGGGCAGGGGAGGTCGTTGGAACAGCAGGAGTAGGGGACGGCAATGGACCGGGTGTTGGAGAAATCGAGAGGACTGGCGTGGCTCCGCGGATGGCGGGGAAGCATGGCGTGGGTTCGCCTTGCGTGGCGCAGAGGACAGAGACTTTGACATGGCCTTTGGCTCGGATCGCTTCCTTGACCGCATCGATGGCGAATTGAGGGTCATTGCAATCCGCGCTGAGATGACCCAGAATGACGCGGCAAAGATTCTCGTCAGCGACGTCGCCTAGCAAAGCCGCGGTCTGTTCATTGGAAAGATGCCCGTGCCGCGAGAGGATGCGTTGTTTGACGGACCAAGGCCGTTTGAGGTCATTCTGTAAGAGGACGCCGTCGTAGTTCGCTTCCACGAAGATCGTGTTCATCCCGCGCATGTGATTCCGCATGAGATTGGTCACGTAACCGACGTCACTGAGCACGCCGATCGCGCTGTCTTCGTCTCGCAAGGCAAACCCCATGGGTTCGGTGGCATCATGCGCCACGGGAAAGGTCTGCACTTGGATATCACCGATCATGAATTTGCCACCGGTCGGAACGATGCGCCAAGTCTTGGGTTGTTTCAGTGGGCCCGTGATCATAATCTCACGGGTGGAAGCATTGGCATAGAGTGGCACCTTCACGGTGCGGCAGAAGACATCCAGCCCACGCACATGATCGCCGTGTTCATGGGTGATGAGGACGCCATCCAGACTCGCTGGATCCACGCCGATCGCTTCTAGGCGCCGATTCAGCTGACGTGCGCTGAGGCCAGCATCAATAAGCAAACGCGTTTGGTCTGTATAGACCACGGCGCTATTGCCTCCACTGCCACTGCCTAGAACACTAATATGCAACATCAAGACATCTTTAGGGCAACGCCCTGAAAGTGTCCAACTCCAAGCCTGCTGTCAGGGGGCGACTAGGTCAGAAAAGTTTTTAAAACTTTAGGTGGCTACTGCCAGAAAGGAAGCATTTGCCCAAGGCGCGTGTTCTCTAACATGTCCACGCCTGCAGCATTCTTGAAGATGAAGAGCCCCACAAGCACCACGATGCCGATGATGAACATGATGCCTGCCCCGACCATGGTCGCTGCCATGGCTGTGCCGCAGAGATCCCAGGCGCATTGGGCCATGGAATGAAGACGACGGCTGACGAAGGGAACCGAATGCAACTTGGTGTGCAGCTCCTGGTTCTCTTGCTCGATCTCTTCCGACTCGACTAGCCGGCCGTGTTCTTCGAGGCCGAGCTCCACCGCTCTACGGATTTCATCCATGGAAGAGGGCTTCACCAGAAACTTGAGAACGTCGCCTTCGTTGATGGCCTTGAGGAACACTTCGGTTTCAGCGTGGCCTGTCAGGAGGATACGTTGGGTCTTGGGACGGACATTGCGCATCCGGCTGAGGAAATCGAGGCCCTTCTCACCAGGCATATCATGGTCACAGAGAACGACCTGAACGTCATTGTCTTGAAGGATGGTTTCTGCTTCAGCAGTGGACTGAGCGGTATGGACTTCATACTCTCTGGACAGCAGCGTGCTGAGATACGACAACAAGGGCCGTTCGTCTTCGACGACGAGCACCCTACTCTTAGCTACTTCGGGAACCATTGATAGCATGATCTATTATTGTGATTATTATGCTGAATATGGCAAGTGAATAATATGCGGAATCCCCAAATTCTTTCCATTATTTGCTCAATTCGGTCTGATCGTGTTGAATTGTCTGAAAAATACCTCCTCCCAGCAGCTCATTCTCACGGTAGAATGCGCAAATTTGACCGGGAGTGAGTGCTCTCTGGGGCTCCTCGAATCGTATCTCGGCCTGACCGGTCGCCGGATCGAAGCTTTCCAGCCTAAACGGCACTGAAGGCGTGCGATAGCGAGGCTGGGCCAGCAGACCATCGTCGCCTGCGGCGAACGGATTGTTCAAAAAGGAGATGTCCGTGACCACACAAGACGTCGCGTAGAGCCGAGGCGTCTCCGGTTCATCGAAGCCGACGACCAGTTCGTTGGTGGCTTCGCGTTTCTCCACCACCACGTAGGCCTTCTTGAAGATCGGGGAAGCAACGCCGATTCCACGTCGCTGTCCGAGCGTGTATAAATGGAGTCCATCGTGTTCTCCCACGGGTTTTCCTGCCGTGTTCACTATCTGGCCCGGCTTCTTTGGAACGAACGCATCCAGGAAATCAGTCATCTTCACTTCACCGATGAAGCAGATGCCTTGGCTGTCCTTCTTGCGTGCATTGGGCAAAGCAAACTTCTCGGCCAAGGCGCGGACTTCAGGTTTGGGCAAGTGCCCAATGGGAAACAACGCGCTCGCCGCTTGTTCCTGGCGCAAGAGCGCGAGGAAATACGTTTGGTCCTTATTGCCATCGAGCCCTCGCAGAATGCTAGACGATCCATCGGCTTGGGTTTGGAGCTGCGCGTAGTGACCCGTGGCGACCTTTTCGAAACCTTCCTCAATCGCATAATCACGAAACACGCCGAACTTCATTTCCCGATTGCACATGACATCAGGGTTGGGCGTGATCCCGCGTTGGTAACCTTCTAACAGATACTTTACCACGCGATCGCGGTAGTCCTGCATCAGATTGACAATCCGGAACTCAATGCCCAACGCATCCGCCACGGCGCGTGCATCCGTGATGTCCTCTTCCCAAGGACAATTCCCAACGATGTTCTCCTCGTTGATCCAATTCTTCATGTAGGCACCGACGACGTCGTGCCCATCTTGGACTAACAAAGCGGCGGCGGCACTGCTATCCACGCCGCCTGAGAGCGCTGCGAGGATCCTAGCCATTCAGATGATTGATCTGACAGAACTCGATCACATGACCATCAGGATCAGACACGTAGAACTGAAAGGCACCGTCAGGGCGGGTCTGCATGCTGTAGGGATTCAGGCCTCGTTCTTGCGTCAGGTCCCAAGCATCCTGAATCGACGGCACTTGAAACGCAAAGTGGGTCCCGCGTTTGTCAGCGACCACGCCCGTCTCTCGGCCGCCGATGAGATGCAATTCCTGGGCAGCGCCGATACGAAACCAAGCTCCTAGAAAGGCGAAGTCAGGCCGCTTCATCGTCGCCAAGCCAATCTTCTCGCCATAGAACGCGATGCTCACGGCGATATCCTCGACATGAAGCGCCACGTGATTGAGGTCCAGAATGTCCATGCGCGCAGTCTAGGATGGCTGCGAGTGGCGTCAACCGGCGGCAAATGTAAAAGGATTGTCAGAGATCTGGGAATAGAAGGGATAGAATGGGCATCCATAACCTTGTGATGAAAAAAGGATTGGCCGCATCGACGCATTGGCGTTTCGTTGAATGTATGAAGTTCTTCTCAATCGTTGGGATCTTGGGATGTTTCCTTTCCGTCGCGCACGCACAATTTGGATTCAGTGGCAACGCCGGTGGTAAGAAGTCCGTGCAAGTGACGCTGGTCAGTGACACCGAAGTCATTGTGCCTGGGCAGGCGTTCTACCTCGGCATTGAAATGGCCCACGACGAAGGCTGGCACTCCTATTGGACCAATCCAGGCACTGGCATGCCGACCAAAGTCAGTTGGGAACTCCCGGAAGGCTTCGAGATCGGCAAAGAGTTGTCGCCTATTCCTAAAGTGAAAGAGGATGTCATCGGGAATTTGCACGAATTCTACGATACGGTCTATCACATTTTCCAAGTGACGCCACCCAGTGATCTCTCGGCGAAAGAGATCTCTTTCAAAGGAAACGTCTCCTGGTTGCAATGCGTCGAAGATCGATGTGATCCCCCACAGAAAGCAGCGGTCGAGCTGACCTTGGCCATTGGCGACCAAGCCAAAGTCAACGAAGACACGCGAGCGTTCTTCGACATGGTTCTAGCGGACCAACCGAAGTTCTATGAGGCCTGGACCGTGGAAATGGCTCAGACGGAAGAGACCTACACGTTCACTCTCACTCCAGGTGAAGGGGCCAACAAGGATCCTGGTGCGATCTACGTTTTCGAAGAAGAGCAGCTTCTAGCCGCCGCCACGCCCAAGGTTACGAAGGATGGTGACAAGTTCATCGTGACGACCACCAAGGAAGATATCGAAGAGATCGCCGCCCTGAAGGGGTATCTCTTTGCGCCAAACGGATGGTTGGCTGCCAGTGATCTTTCCAAGACCATGACCTTTAGCAAAGAGGCAGGAGAAGGCGCCGCTGCGGGAGGCGCGGCCATGTCAGGTGCCAAGCCGCAGACGTTGTCTCTTTGGAAGGCGCTCTTCCTCGCGTTCGTCGGCGGGATGATTCTGAATCTCATGCCGTGTGTGTTTCCCGTCCTGAGTATCAAAGTTCTCGGGTTCGTGGAGCAGGCAGGCGAGGATCCGCTCAAGGTGAAACTGCATGGGTTGATGTTCGGCGCGGGTGTGTTAGTCTCCTGTTTGATTCTTGCCAGCATCATCATTGGGATCAACTTGGCCACCGGGCAAGACAATGGTTGGGGCTCTCACATGTCGCATCCGCCCGTCGCTGCGGTTGTTATCATTTTAATGTTCGTGCTAGGATTGAATCTCTCAGGCCTGTTTGAAATGGGCACATCCTTGATGAACACCGGCGGTGGATTGATGCAGAAGAAGGGTTACAGTGGTAGTTTCTTCTCGGGCGTCCTCACCACGGTGGTGGCGACTCCTTGCAGTGGTCCATTCCTCGGCGCGGTCATGGGCTACACCTTCTCTCAGCCTATCCCGATCGCGCTGATCCTCTTCTCGATCTTTGCCATTGGTGTGGCGACTCCCTACGTCCTCCTGTCCTTCTTTCCTCAACTCGTGAACAAGATGCCGCGACCGGGCGCTTGGATGGAGACGTTCAAACAGATCATGGCCTTTCCCATGTTCGCTGCCGCCATCTTCTTCCTGCGAGGCTTCGCCAAGAAGACCGGAGATAGTGGTGTGATCTGGTTGTTGACTGCCTTGCTCACGATTTCTATTGGCCTGTGGATCTATGGGAAATGGGCGACGCCGATACGCTCGAAAGGGACGCGTCGCCGAGGGATCATCTTTGGTGCGCTCTTTGCTTTGTTAGGAGGCTATATCGCCTATGGCGCATCCAAGCAGGAAGCCGAAGTTACTGACAATGCCATTAAAAACGCAGAGCAGCTCGCCGCTCACATTCGCGATCTCCGACAAGAAGGTCGCATGGTCTTCGCGGACTTCACCGCGAGTTGGTGATCGACTTGTGAAGCAAACCACTTGCGAGTCTTCGTTTTGCCAGGTTCTGGTAAGGTGAAGGACAAATTTCAGGAACTGAACATCGCCAAGGTGGTGGTCGACGTGGATGCGTTGGAAGGAAGTTGGACCTTTCTCAAGGAGCGGTTCAATCGAGCTAATATTCCTGTCAATATCATGTTTCCTGCAGACCTCAGTCGCGATCCGATTCTCTTGCCTGAGTTCATGGGGCCTGGCGATATGTTGAAGGTGATCGAACAAGCACAATGATATGAAATGGACTTGGCTTAGCGTTCTCGTCTTTGCCGGAATTGCCCACGCGGACATTTCCATCAGCAAAGTCTTCGGTCCAGAGACTGACACTGGCCCCTACAAACATCCGAGCTGCGTCACTCAACTGGACAATGGCGATCTCTACCTGACTTACTACGGCGGAGGAGGGGAATATGCGGCGAGCACGCGTGTCTTCGCCTCTCGCTTGGCCGCTGGGAGCGAGAAATGGACCGCCCCCGAAGTCATTGCGAGCAACCCTTTCAAGTCGTTGGGGAATCCCGTGATCTGGCAAGCTCCGGATGGAGTCGTCTGGCTCTTCTACGTCACTCGCTTCGGAGAGACCTGGTCGACTTCACGCATCAAAGGCAAGATCTCCCGCGATGGCGCTGAGACTTGGTCCGACTCCTTCATCGTGTCGATGCGAGAGGGCACCATGGTTCGGAATCAACCCATTGTGCTCAGTGACGGCGACTATCTCTTACCCATCTATCACGAGACCGGTGCGGATACTGAATTCACCGGAGCCGATTCCACCTCGCGTATGCTCCGTTTCACACCCGGCGGTACCACGTGGCGGGAGACCGGCATCATTCGTTCGAAGAAAGGCAACATCCAGCCCTGCGTGGCCGAAGTCGCTCCAGGACAATTGTTAGCCTATTGTCGTCGAAGCGGAGATTACGAACCTACCACCGAAGGCTGGACCGTGACGGCGACGTCCAAAGATGGCGGCAACACCTGGTCCGAAGGCGTAGATTCCAAGTTCAAGAATCCCAACTCAGCCCTCGATATCAAGAAACTCTCCAATGGGCATCTGCTGATGGTGTACAACGATCACATGTATGAGCGCACGCCTCTAACGGTGGCCATTTCCATCGACGGCGGAAAGACCTTTCCGCATCGGCGTCACCTGATGGAAGGAAAAGGCGCCTTTGCCTATCCCACGGCGATTCAAACGAAGGACTACAAGATCCACGTGATCTTCACATCTAACGGACGCACCACCATCGAGCACGCCGTGTTCGATGAGTCGGATATCGTGAAGTAGCCGCAATTGGGCTGTCGCGGAGCGACAAAGCATGTTAGCCGGGCATTTTAACGTTGGTACCCAGGCAAAGAGACAAAGCATGTTTGAAGAGTCGGATGTTGTGAAGTATACTTTCCTGCATCATGATTTTCCAGTTGATGCCCGCGAATAACGTAGCTCGCCATTCCAATGTCGAGAACACGCGCGGCAACTCGCCATTGGAATGGCAAGCTACGTGGTGCTCACATTTTCTCCAACCGGAAAAAGTGACGTTGTGAAGTAGCTTTGATTTCGATGTCGCGGAGCGACGAAGCATGTTAGCCGGGCGTTTCAACGCCCGGTAATGAGGAGCACAGATTCCCGTCGCGGAGCGACCGTGGTCAACGACAATTAAAACTCCCCGTACAGCGACAGGGGATTTCCCAGGGGTTGTTAAAATTCGCTGGATGGGTGATTGTTATGTAACAGGATTGGAATGATCAGCAATGGATGATTTCCGTTTTCTAAGCGGGTTTTACCCCCTGAAGGCAGCACTGATTCTTGCCGAATCTCCTTAAAAACAAGGCTCTGTCAGCTATTCGTGCATTTCAAGGTGGTGGCTACAAGGCCACTTTTAGGAGATTGAGGATCTGCTGTTGTTCAACGTCGCATTCCGTCGTCTGGTGAAAGCGCACCCCGTTGGATTCCACTTCGTTCCGCGTCACTTGCTTGAGACCTCGTGAGTGGGAAGTTCTCATGAGTCGGCTGGCTGATTTCGTAGTTGGGCCATCTTCCCTTTCGACAGCTCGATGCTGAGATCTATTAGCTCGCCTGTCAATTGTTT
>JBLHHN010000084.1:0-19568 GCA_047616785.1 Verrucomicrobiales bacterium | reverse complement strand
GCATGAGTTTGAACAAACTGTTCGAAGAATTCTCCGCAGCAAGTCTAGCAGAGCGCGACGCCGAGACTCGGTTTCGGCTCCTTGCCGCCCAGGGAGATCCTACGAAAGGCATCGCCGTGCTTGATAAACTTGATGAGGAGTTCCAGACCCGCTGACCTGAGAATCGGGCGGGCGGGAATTGATCGAGTCTATCCGCCGCTGGCAACACCAACGTGACCAGTCGGTTCGACATCGTCGCCCATCGCGAAGACAGCCAGAACCGATTCTGGCGGGATGTGGCTCGTCATAATGGTGGCCGTCTCCTCGAGAGCATGCAGCCATAGATCTCGTGTTTTCTCTATCATGATGATACCAAAGAGCTCGAGATTCGCAACCGGCATCCACGAGAGCAGTTGAAATGGCATACCTTTTGTCGAACCAGATCCGGTATACCGTATGAAACAGCCATCCTCCCTATCGCGCTCAGATCACACAGCCTCGATTCTGCCGACGGCGGAGGTGGAGGCATGAAGCGAGTCTTGGCCATCATGCTGGCGCTTCCTGCGGCAGCTGCTTGGGCGGATGCGGGGAACGAGTTCTTTGAGTCGAAGGTGCGGCCGCTGCTTATCGAGCATTGCTACGAGTGTCACAGCGGCGAGAAGACAAAGGGTGGTCTCGCTTTGGACACGAAAGCGGGTTGGGAGAAAGGCGGTGATTCCGGTCCGGCGATCCTGCCTGGAACGCCGGACGCATCCCTGCTCATCAAGGCGGTACGTTATCAAGATGACGACCTTGCGATGCCGCCGCAGAAGAAAGGCGTCAAGCTGCCGGACGGTGCCATCGCGTCATTGATAGAGTGGGTGAAGATGGGTGCGCCGGACCCACGCGTAGCCGAGGCGAAGCTCGGTGGGATGTCGGCAGATGAAGCGAAATCGTGGTGGGCCTTTCAGCCGCTTCCGCAGGCGGACAAGGCGCGGAGCATTGATGACTTCATCCTAACGAAACTGAGTGAAGCAAAGCTGCAACCCGCCGCGCCTGCGGATCCGCGCACACTGATTCGTCGCGCGACCTACGATCTCACTGGCCTGCCGCCAACACCGGAAGAAGTGGAGGCGTTTGTCGCAAATCCAGCGCCGGACGCGATTGCGCAGCTCATTGACCGTCTTCTCGACTCGCCGCAGTATGGGGTGCAATGGGGTCGGCATTGGCTCGATGTCGTGCGTTATGCGGACACGGCGGGAGAGAACACGGACCGGCCCTTGCCTCACGCCTGGCGGTATCGCAACTGGGTGATGGACGCTTTGAATGATGACATGCCTTATGATGAGTTCGTTAAGCTTCAACTCGCGGGCGATGTTCTAAATGAAAACAAAGCAGATACCGAGCGGAGCGCTGGCATTATCGCCACAGGCTATCTCGCCATTGCGCGACGATTTGGCCATGACATCGATAAGGACATGCACCTCACCTTCGAGGACGTGATCGATAATGTGGGCAAGAACTTCCTCGGCCTCACGACTGGCTGCGCGCGTTGCCACGATCACAAATATGATCCTATCACTGCCAAAGATTACTACGCACTCTACGGCATCTTCGAGAGCACGCTCTTTGCGTTTCCTGGCTGCGAGCCGAAAGGCCAGCCCCGCGACATGGTACCCTTGATTCCGCCGGCACAGATCGAGGCCATCATGAAGCCGTGGCGCGAACGCCAGGCCCAAGTGGAGGCCGAGAACAAGCGCCTTTCCGACAAGGTGGTCGAAATCGAGCCTGCCCCGGTGATTCCCGTCGCTTACGCGGTCGTTGAGGGCAAGGCGAAGAACTCACGCTTTCACCAACGCGGCGATCCTGAGATGCTCGGCGAGGAAGTGCCGCGTCGTTGGCTTTCTGCCTTTGGAGGCGACACTGTCCTAGCGGATGCAGGCAGTGGTCGCAAGCAACTCGGTGACTGGATGATGCAGCAACCGATCACCGCACGCGTGATGGTGAACCGCATCTGGCAATGGCATTTCGGCAGCGGCCTCGTGCATTCGCCGAATGACTTTGGAGCGCGTGGCGAAAAGCCCACGCATCCCGAACTTCTCGACTGGCTGGCAGGGCAGTTCGTCGCCAGCGGCTACAGTGTGAAGGCCATGCACCGGCGCATCATGCACACCGCAGCCTATCAACGCGCCAGCGCCACATCACCTGCTGCGGATCTTCTCTCACACTTCACTCGCCGTCGATTCACTGCTGAGGAAATGCGCGACAGCCTGTTGTTTGTGTCCGGCCAGCTGGATGCCACTCCCGCTGAGGCGCATCCGTTCCCGCCGGAAAAGACGTGGACCTTCACACAGCACGATCCCTTCACCGCCGTCTACGAGACAACGAAACGCAGCGCGTATCTCATGGTCCAGCGCCAGCGACGGCATCCCTTTCTATCACTGTTCGACGGCGCCGATCCTAACGCATCCACCGCCACTCGCCAGACGACCACCGTGCCCACCCAGGCGCTCTACTTCATCAACGATTCCTTTTTCCACGCGCAGGCCGACGCCTTCGCCACTTCCCTGATAAAACTAGCCACCGATGAAGCCCGCATCGCGCAGGCTTATCGCCTCTTGTTTCAACGTCAGTGTTCCGCGTCCGAACGTGAACGCTGCGAGACCTTCCTCGCCGGGTATCCCGCCGCGCCGCAGGAGAAATGGGCCGCTTATGCCCGTGTACTGCTCGCTAGCAATGAATTCATGCACCTCGATTGAACATGAAATCAACAACCATCCCCCGCCGCCATTTCATGCAGAGCGCCATCACTGGATCGCTGCTGTTTCCTGGCATTGTGCAGCAACTTCTAGCGGACAGCGCGAGTCCGATGGCACCGAAACAGGCGCAATTTCCGGTGAAGGCGAAGCGGGTCATCTTTCTGTTCATGACAGGCGGCGTGTCGCATGTGGACACCTTTGATCCGAAGCCCGCGCTCACGCGCTATCATGGCAAGGAGATCGTGGCCGACCATCCCGAGATCAAGGAGCGGCCCGGTTACGAACGCATCTATTTGAAAAGGCCGCAGTGGGACTTCTTACCGCATGGGCAGTGCGGCACCGAGGTGAGCAGCCTATTTCCTAACATTGCGCAGTGCGTGGATGACATCGCGCTTATCCGCTCGATGCACACCTCGCACTCGAATCATTACAATGCCACACTCGGCATGCACACGGGCTCGTTTGCACAATCACGACCTAGCATTGGTTCGTGGGTCACCTATGGACTCGGCACATTGAACCGCAATCTGCCGGGCTTTGTCGTCATCGCGCCGAAGCAGACTTATGCTGGCACGCAGGTATTCACCAGCGACTTCCTGCCTGGCGCACATCAGGGCACGCTCGTCGTTCCCGGCGCAGAGCCGGTCGCCAACGTAGCCCCACGCGTGCCGACGGACCGCCAACAACTCGAGCTTGCCGCACTGCGTCAGATCAATGAGGAACACCTCGCCGCACGCGATGCCGACCCGCTGCTCAGCGCTCGGATGCGCACCTTCGAGACCGCCTTTGGCATGCAAATGTCAGTGCCAGATGCCTTTGATCTCAAACAGGAATCCGATGCCACTCTCGCCAGCTACGGACTGCAACGCGGCCAGACCACCGGCTTTGGTTGGCAATGTCTCGCGGCTCGCCGACTCGTCGAACGCGGCGTGCGTTTCGTTGAACTCATCGACACAGGCTCGTCTGGCAACTGGGATGCGCATGGCGATATGATGACCCATGTGCCGCTCGCAAAGAATGTCGATCAACCCATCGCCGCCCTGCTCAAGGATCTCAAACAACGCGGCATGTTGGACGACACGCTCGTTGTGTGGACCACGGAGTTTGGCCGCACCCCGTTCAACAATACCGCTGACGCCTTAGGCCGCGAGCATCATCCCTGGGCCTTCAGTTCCTGGCTCGCGGGCGGCGGGGTGAAACCCGGCATCGTCCACGGCGCCACAGACGAGATCGGCCTCCGCGCTTCCGAGAAGCCCGTCCATGTGCGGGATTTCCACGCCACCATCCTACACCTTATGGGCTTCGATCACGAGAAACTAACCTACCGCCACGCGGGTCTCGATTATCGACTAACAAGTGTCGAGGAAAGCCACGTCGTGAAGGAGGTGCTGGCATGAATCTCACTAACAAGTGTCTTCATGCTTTCACGTGCATCACGTTCGCTTGGCTTTTCGGAGCGGCGATCGTTTCGGCTGCCGAAACGTTAGAGCCCTTTCTCGAAAAGCATTGCCTGCGTTGCCATGGTCCAGAGAAGGAGAAAGGTGAATTGCGAATCGACCAACTTTCACGCGTTTTCAAAACGGGAATCGATGGCCATCACTGGGCGGAGATCGTGGAGCGCATCAACGCCGGGGAAATGCCGCCGGGGGACGAAGTGCAGCCAACGGAGAGCGAGATCGCGGAGGTCATCGCGCAACTCGACTCACAGATTCGCGAAGGGCGCGCAGCACGCATGGCAGCGCGTCCTCCGGTAGCGCACTATCGGCTAAGCCGAAAGGAGTATCAGAACTCGGTCTACGATTTGTTAGGCGTACGTTACGACCCTACGAAGCCAGGCGAGTTGAATGAGGATCCACGGTGGCATGGCTTTGAGAGGATTGGCTCGCAGCTCTCGCTGGCTCCCTCTCATGTGGAACGTTACTATCGTGCTGCTGAAACAGTGATAGCACGGGCATTTCCTGACAAACCGGTCGAGACGCGGAAAGTCCGCAAGACGGCTGCAGACATCCGCTACAATGGCGGCGAGAAGCAGCAGGCTTACCTCGATCGCTTTGGGATCAAACGGCCGCTGCGCGCGCTGATCTTTCCGGGGAGGACGCAGCAGGCTCTGAGTTCGCATTGGTTTGGCCAGACGGGACCGGAGCACAGCGGACTCTATCGCGCGCGCATACAGGTGAGCGGGATTCGTCCGCTGGGAGGACAAACGGCCCATCTTCGCATCGGCAAGAACACGGGCGAGGAGAGCAATGAAGGCTTGATCGAGCTGGACATTCTCGCGTCGGAAGATGAGCCGGAAATCGTCGAGTTCGAGGTGTTCCTGGAGATGCCGACCAGCCTCGATTTCAACGTCGTGGCGACCGACATCATCGATCGGCAGAAGGGTGCCCACTACCGCAATGCCTTGTCTCAGCCATTCTACATGTTCACCCATAGCAGCGAGACCGGCGTGCTCAATCCAACGGCGCCCAAGATGTTCGACGAAGATGGCAACGGGATCTACTCGATGGTGCTACTGGACTGGATCGAATGGGAAGGTCCCATCGTCAGTGACACCGAGCTTGCCAGCCGCGAGGGCTTGTTAGTGCGCGAGGATGCCGCGACAGGAGAGGTCGCGAATCACGTGCACCGCTTAGCGGAACGCGCGTGGCGTCGGCCTGTGTCGATGGATGAATTGTCCCCATACTTGCGTGCCTACAAAGCGGAGCGCGCGATTGGCGAGAATGCGTTAGATGCCTATCAAGTGGCGCTGCTTGGAGTGCTGACCTCTCGCAATTTCACTTATTTAGTGGAAGGAGATATCGCGCCGAGAGATCGGCTAACCGACTGGGAACTCGCCTCGCGTCTATCCTATTTTCTCTGGAGCTCGATGCCGGATTCAGAGCTGTTTGAAGCCGCTCGTGATGACAAACTGACAGGCGACGACAATGGCCTTGCGGCACAAGTGGATCGCATGCTCGCGGATCCAAAGATCGATCGCTTCATCGACGACTTTCCCCGTCAGTGGCTACAGCTGCATCGTCTGGGGATGTTCCCGCCGGACAGCAAACTCTATCCGAACTACGACGTGTGGCTGGAGGCGAGCATGCACCAGGAGGTGGTGCACTACTTTCGTGAAGTCTTTTCTAACAATCTCTCACTCGATGCGTTCATCAACTCAGACTGGACGGTGGCCAATCCCCGTCTCTGCGAATTCTACGGCTTGCCTGAGCCGAAGGCGTCCGACTTTGAGCGGGTATCGATGCGTCCCGAGAACCATCGCGGCGGATTGCTGACCATGGGCGCGATCCTCGGGCTTACTTCTGACGGCACGCGGCATCGTCCGGTGCATCGAGGCGTTTGGGTGAGCGAAGCGATCTTCGGCAAGACCCCTCCACCACCACCAGCGAACGTCGATTCCATCGAACCGAACCCGCCTGACAGTCCCAAGGCAACGATCCGGCAGAAGATCGAAGCTCACGCCAAGAATGCGAACTGCGCCGCCTGCCATCGCAACATCGACCCGCTAGGACTAGCCTTTGATCAATTCGACGCGATCGGTCAGTGGCGCACCCACGAGCGGGTCGACAAAGGCCAAGGCGACGATCCACCTGTCAATGCCAGCGGCACGCTAACCGATGGCCGAGAGTTCGCCGACGCGGCACAATTCAAAGAACTCTTGCTCGAAGACCGCGACCGCTTCCTCACCGCCTTCGTCGAGCACCTCTGCACCTACGGCCTGCGCCGCGTCCTCACCGTGGACGATCGGCAGGACATCCAGTCCATTGTCGACATGGCGAAGCAGAATCAGTATCGTTTGAAGGACATCATCCGCTCCGTGGCCGTGTCCGAGCTCTTCCAGAAACGCTAACACACCCTTACTATGAGTAATATTCAAAGTCAATCCTGGCTGATCAGCCGCCGCCACGTCTTGCGCGGGCTCGGTAGCGTCATCGCCCTGCCGCTTCTCGATTGTATGCGTCCACTAAGAGCGGCAACGGAACCCGCTGGTCCCCGGCGCAGTGTGTTCATCTACTTTCCTAACGGAGTGAATACGCTTGACTATCAGATCACCACGCCGGGCAAGGATTACACGTTCTCACGCTCGCTCAAGCCTCTGGAAAAACATCGCGACGTGATCACGCCGATCAGCGGCTTGCATCACCCGGGCGGCCTGGGGCATCATCACAATTGCGAGAAGATCTGGCTGACGAGCGGCAAGCTCGGGCCGTCCGATCGCAATAGCATTTCGGTCGATCAACAGATGGCGGAAATGACGTCACCACACACGCGATTTCATTCTCTGGAAGTCTCGACCAGAGGTGAATCGCTGGCTTGGACAGCAGACGGCGTCCGCCTTCCGGCGATGGGTCGCTGCAGCGAAATCTTTGCGCACCTGTTTGAGGAACCCAAGAGTGGCACCGAGGCCCAACGGCGCGCGCTTCGTCGCAAAGGAAGTGTGTTAGACTCGAACCTGGAAGAAGTGCGCACAATAGAGAAGAAGATGGGAGTCGAAGACAAAGGACGGCTCAACCAGTACCTCACCGCTGTGCGCGAGACGGAGATTCGCACGCAGCGCGCCGACGCCTGGCTGGATATCCCACGGCCCGCCATTGCCGATGCGGATCGCAAGCGCGCCAATCGCGACGTGCCACAAACCCAGGCCGGCGAGTACTTCCGAACGATCTACGATTTGATTGTGCTCGCCTTTCAAACGGACGCCACGCGAGTCGCCACTTTCTGCAGTGGAACCGAAGGTCAAGGCCTGCCGATCCCCGAACTGGGCATCTCGCAATCGCGTCACGAACTCAGCCATCACAACGGTGATCTGGGCCACATGGAAAAGCTCACCCAGAGCGACACCTTTGCCGTCGAGCAGTTCAGTTATTTCCTAACACGTTTGTCCGAGGCCAAAGATCTCGATGGTCGGCCTTTACTCGATAACACGATGTCCCTGTTCGGGAGCGGCATGTCCTATGGGCACAGCCATGGCAATGCCAACCTGCCACTCGTGCTCGCTGGCGGTGCAGGCTGCGGAGTCAAGCACGGCAGCCACCTCGATCTCAATCAAGGCCACTTCGACGGCTACCAAATGGACACTCCCGGCCAACACTATCATTTGTGCAGTCGCCCCGCCAACAGCGACGCTCACATGAGCAACCTTCTTTTAACGATGGCGCAGAAAATGGGCGTGGAAACGGATCAATTCGGCGACAGCAAGCGCGTGTTGGACTTGGGATGATCCACCGCACACTTTGCCTTTGGCTGCTCCTATCCGTGGGTCACGCCGTCGCGGAAGAAGCCCCCTTCCGCCCCGAGCCAGGAAAGTTTCCACTACTGGCAGAAGCCAAAGCCTATCGCGGTGAACTCGTCTTCGTCGACCATATCAATCGTCGTGGAAGCTTGCGCCTGCATGTGGACGGCCATTACCACGAAGGTCGGCTGCACCACTTCGCCATGCTGCCCTACGGCATGATCCATTACCGCGGCGCGCCAGCCGAGTTGCGAGACATCCCCATCGGCACCGTCCTGTATGGTCGGTTCTACCTACCGCCGGATCCCAAGACATCCGCAGTCCCCAACGTGAATGGAGGCCATGTGACCCAGCCAGCTGAAAACCATGCGATTCTGCTAGATGACGGCCCGAGCCTCTGTCTACGCGAAGGCAAAGCATGGAAACTGAACGAAGTGGAGATCAAAGGAAACGAAGGCCACCTGGTCGTCGCCTTGGATCGAAAAGAAGGCGGCGAAGGGCTGGGCGGCGAACACAAAGTCACCATCGACCGCTCCACCCGCATCTGGCGAGGGCGTGAATTGCTCGGCCTCGACGAACTGGTCGCAGAAGGCAGCTGGTCGGCCAAAGGTCAAAAGAAATTCGAGGGGCAGCCCATCCAGCTCGCCCTCACCTGGCACCCACGTTACCTCTACCAACAATTCCACGCCGCCGATCTCTGGCTCGACGAAGCCGCCATGCTAGTCGCCGCCGAGCGCCAACGCCAACGGCACATCCGACACATCCGCATGCGTTGGATGCCTGCTAGAGTCGACGCGGTCAAACACGAGAAGTTCGGTCACGCCACCGTGACCGCCACCTTGTTTGGCGGCATGGCCGATTCCCTCTACGCCGATTTCAAGCCGGGCATCGGTGGCAAGATGGCCGCAGCGGAGAACACCCTCCGCACCTGGTGGCCCGATCACGACGGCATGGACGGCAAGATCACCGCCGTGGAAAGAGCCAATGGAAAACCCGAACCCGGCAGCAGCGGAATCCAGATCCAATTCGAAGTCGCCCTCATTCTGGAAGGCTTCCGCCCCGGCAACACCGTCCGCATCCGCCCGCACAACTGGCCTAACGTCAAACCGCCAGTCGAGGAGCGAGTCGATGGCTTCGAAGACCGCTGGCCAAGCCCTGACATCTTCCTAAAGTGAATGGCTGTTTGCATCGAATAGGCTCGCAGGAAGACACAACCATGAATCCTCCGTTCCCGACTGAACTCGAAGTCATGGCGAAGGAAGTGTGGTTGTCACTTCTATAACATTACAATTGTCTGGGAGGGAATTAGTTTTTCCCACCTTCATTTATAGCTCTGTCAGTCAAATCCACCCTTCTAAGCCCCGTTTATGGGGTGCGTATAAATATTACTTTTCGTTTGAGCTGCCTTCACCTTTGCATCGATCATGTCCCGAAAGGAAAGATAGCCCTCCAAGACCAACACAATATCTTCGCCATCAACGAAAATCGTCTTGAGAGCCTTGCCGTGAACGATTATGCCTACGACATTTCGGTTGAATGCGTGAACAGAGACAAAGAGGCCGCGTCCATACAGTTTCCCTTCAATCTTGCCCACAAACTGATAAACAGGCTCGTTTGAATCCTCCTTGCCCTGCCACTTCGCCTCAACAAGGTAGTGTTCCCCATCAAACTTAACAGATCCATTAACTTGCCCTCCTTGGACTTTGAACAGTTCCGACACTTCTAGGGAAGAAATTCTAGCAAGATTCCAAAGTATCTTTTCGAATGCATAGCCTCGTTTCTGACGATCCATCTTGTCGGCATGGAGCTTGAGGAATTCCTCACGTAGTTCTGTCAGATCCTTCTTCGGAAGCTGCTGTTTCGATTGCTCCCCTTCGCAGCGCTTCCGGTCTTCCTTGATCTATGCCTCTCGGAGTTCTTGCCGCGGGCAAAGATGAGAGATGCATTTTAACGCTTCTTCGCGGCTCAATTTCTTGAGCTTGTCAAAGTAGTATTTATCGAAGTGATCCCATTTGACCAAGGACTGTAACATGGCCCTAAACGTGCTCAAGCCGCCATCAGATCTTGCTGCAAGTTTCCCGAACATCACGTCAATCATCCCGATCCTGGACAGTTCTTTCTCCTTAAAGTCGTTGATGCAGAGAAGCTCTGTCTTGGTGCAATCGTGATCTTCGAAGAACTTGTAGATGTCCTTGCGCGGCCAAAAGATGGCAAGAATGCAGTCGCTCATACATCCTTTGATATCAGTTGGGAATGACATTCTATTCTAATGTCTTACCTCGAATAGAAGCTAGTTCAACTACGCGCTTTGGGAGGGCTCACAAGTTGCCAAACCTTGAATGTGGGAAGATCCTCAGTTGATCGTAGATGCTGCTTTTCAACAAGGATCAATCGACAGCCGGAGCGGCCTTGCCGGTGATCATTAGGCTTCGCTTCGGAATGGTGAAAATGAAAGCCACGACGGTCGAGGCCGTCATCCGCGCGTCTGAGCCGTAGCCCGCATTGTCACGATTGGGCTGATAGTAAAAGGTTTTGTCAGGGCATTGCGCCATCGTGAACCACCAGCGGTTGGCGTCCATCAGCTTGCGAAAGTTGGCGGGCTCGATATGGGCCGCCATCGCGGCGTAAGCCATGCCCATGACCGGCGAGCCGTGCGTGTCAGGAAAGCTTTGCGGGTGTTCACCGATGACTTTGGAATGCAGGAGGGCCTGCTTGCGGTACTTACCATCGCGATAGGGGCTGAGGATGTTGGCGATGCCAGCGGCACCGGTCCGGCCCATGTCCGCCCAGTCGTTAGGGCCTCCGCCAAGCGCGTCCCCATACCAAACGTAGCCATTCGGTGCGGTGGCCCGGTTGATGAAAGCGTATGCTGCGTCGAGACGTTCACGGTCGATCTTGATGCCGCAGCGCTGCATCAGCGAATAGGACAGGGCGCCTTGTCCGGTGATCATGGCGATCGGGCCGTATCCCTCGAAGCCGGGGTTGTGTCCCCAGCCGCCATGAGAATTCTTGGGCCCCTTGGGGTAGGCATCCGGGTGCGACTCCTTCACCTTCGGATCGATCTGTGACATGTCGAGGTACTGCCCGGCTTCCAGCAAGTCATGAATGATCTGCAATTCTGGCAGGACCCAGGCCTCCTTGGTGATCATGTAGTACTCGCTGAGCACGATCGCCATTCCCATGTAAGTCCAGTTCATCAAACCATACTTCCGGGTCTCGTCGGACACCTGAATCGTCTTGCCGAGATGGCGCAAATTCCGTTTCACCGCTGGCAGGTAGCGTTTCTCACCGCTTCCGAGCAATGCTAGGGAGGCAAAGGTGTTGTGCACGGGATTGCCAAAGGAACCATCGGCGGTTTGTTGCTTGGAAATGTAGTCTAGCAGTTCCTCTAAGATTCTCTCTGACTTGGAGCACTCGGCTGGGTAGGTCGCGGCATAGCTACCATATTCCTTTCCGATGTTGAGGTCCACCTCGATCATTTGATCACCTCGCTGCACGGTTAGTGAAATCCGTCCGGTGCTGGATTCTCCCTGACAAGTTTCCAAGACCTCCGCTAGCTCCGCGACTGGACCGTCCGCGCCAAATTTCTCCATACCGTAACCATTGCGATGCGCATGTCGGAACAACTGACCACCCGCTCCGATTATCTTGTCATCGCCATGGAGGAGTCCGCTCGCCGGTGTCTTCGGGAAGACATGCCTCACCAGCAGCACCTTTGGCTCATCGGGCACCAGCTCTGCCCGTATGCCGGTGATCCCCAGGTTGTAATACCAGCCGGGCACTTCCGCATCTGGCCCTGACCTGGCCCGCTGCTTCCACATGTGGCCCCCTTGATAGTCCACTTGAGCCATCAACGGCGTGGCGATGCTGGCTAGCAGCGCGGAACAGGCAAAGAATGGCACCAGATGTTTGTGGATTGTCATAGGTTGTTAGAAAGGCTCAAGGTGGCTCGGATCGGGAGAAAGGACACAAATAGGGGGACAGAAAAAGATGTTAAACAACTATTCATGGCCTTTAGTAAGGGTCACGGACCGTACGACGCCGTCGCGAATGTTTGCCCAATCGATCCATTCTAGATCGGACTGTTTCAACAGCTTGCGAGACTGTTCTTCGAAGCGATGTTGAGCCTCTGAGTTCATCCAGTCCGGTCGCCCATAACCGCCTTGATGGCGTTGGCGAAGAGGCGCTCGTGCGCGAAATGCGTCAATTCCCGATGTGCCTCGATAGCGTGCATCGCAAAGCGGCAAGCCGCTTTGCGCCAACAGCGGCAGATCCTCGAAACAACGCCATGAACCATCACTCGCCAAGTTCCTCAGCGGTCCACGGTTGAACTCGCGCCTTCGTCTGTTCCCGCACGATCTTCACCTCCCCGGCATTCACGCCGTCGCTTCCCTGGCCAAATTCTTGTCGAACGTAGGCTATCACATCGGCGATCTGCTGATCTGTCAGGCCGCTCATGGCTGGCATCGGGACAGCGTTAAGCTGATCGCCGTAAGGTTTCCCAGCCACCGTGATCGGCCCGGTCAGACCATGCAAGACGACCTTGATCAGCCGCGCTTTGTCCTCTCCCCTCACCCAATCGCTCCCTGCAAGCGGCGGGTAGACTCCGGGCAAACCTTTGCCTTCCGGCTGATGGCAGGCAAGGCAGGCCATTTCGTAAACGACGGCACCAGCGGAAGGCGGTTTCGGGACTTCGCCGAGGAGTTTTCGCAGATACTCGCGTTGGGCGTCGCTGCCTAACGATAGCCCATTCTCCGTCAGTGCTGAGCCCCAATGCGGTTGCAAGGCACGGGCGCTGAGGCGAATCGCGTAGTCGAGAAACGGATCGCGTGGCAGATCCAGCGCAGCCGCCACAACTTCAATGGATTCCGCACGCGATAAGTAACTTGCGGCAACGACGGCTTCGAGCCGAACGCGTGGGTTCTCGTCCACCACCGAAGTTTTAAGGAGTGCGATAGGATCTGAAAGTCGTTCGGCCCATAAACCTGCGACGCGCGTGGCATAGGCGCGGACTCGCGGGTCTTTTGAAACTAACAGGCGCCCCAGTAGTTCCGGATGCGGAGATTCGTGCGATTGGAAAACACCGATCAATTCGAGCAATTGTTGATCATTCTCGGCTTTGGCAATCCAGGCGTTGCCAGCAGGAATCACTTCAGTCGTGGGAAGATCGAACAAAAGCCGTTTGGCTTGATACCGCGTCCAGCGTTCGGGTGATCTCAGCTGATCGAGCAATTCCGATACTGACATCGTTGCCAGATCGGGTTGTCTCACGGATTCGCGATCCTTGGCGGTGATCCGCCAGATGCGACCGTGCTTCAAATCCCGGCGAGGATCGGCGTAACTCGCTTGGTAGTGGCCGATAATGGGATTGTACCAGTCGGCGAGATACATCGCTCCATCTGGCCCAACACTCACGTCAACGGGGCGGAAAGCATTGTTAGACGACTTCATCAGTTTCGGCAACTGCGTCGTCTTGAAACCCGAACCGGCGTCCTCGAAACGGTGCAACTCTACCACTGCGCCAAAGTAGCCACCGATCAGCGCAGATCCTTGAATATCGTCAGGAAGCGCCTGCGTGCCGATGATGTCGAGTGCGGTGGTTTTCGGAGAGGTTTGAAATAGCGGTCCCACGGAGTGGTACTGTTCTGGCGAATCGCGATAAGACGCGCTCGCCTCCGTATCCGAGCCGCTGCCGCTTGGGTTAGACCCACGAACCATGCCGGGAACCGACCAGTAGCCGTCCGGTCTATCTCCGGATTTGTGAAAGACCTGCCCGTAGTCGTCAAACGCGATGCCCCAACAATTCGCGCCCGCCATGCCGCCGCCAAAGAATCCGTCCAGTCGCAAACTACGCGGATTCAGTCGCCATATCGCGGCGCGGTCCAGCCGTTTGATGCCCCACGGCGTTTCCACGCGCGACATCGCGTGAAGCCCCTGACTAAACCATAAACTACCGTCCGGTCCATGGCTGATGCTGTTGATGAGCTGATGCGTATCCCCGATTCCGAAGCCGGAAAAGATCACGCGACGTTCGTCAGCTTTTCCGTCACCGTCGATATCGCGCAAGTGAAGCAGCCGATCAAAATCGCAGACATAAACGCCGCCCGCCCCCGGCTCAACGCCTTGGATCATGGTGAGTCCGTCAGCGTAAGTCCACGACTTGTCGGCGTGGCCATCATGATCAGAATCTTCAAGCACCTGAATGTAATCGCCATTGTCCGCACCGGCGAGTGACTGAGGATAGCCAGGGGAACAGGCCACATAGAGCCGCCCCCGCTCGTCCCACGCAATCTGAACCGGGTTGACTACGCCGTCAGCTTCCGAGGCGAAGAGGTTCACTGCATAACCGTCCGCCATGGTGAAGGTGGCTTGCTGTTCTTCTGGAGTGAGTGCCTGTGTCTCACGCTCTGGCGAAAGGCTGCGTTCTGGCATTGTCAGAGTTGGAACGGCTTCCCCGGACGCGAGTGCATGAATCAGGGCATCGGCCGCTTCAACAAGCGGAAGCTGAGCTTCGAAAGCACTTCGGAGCGAGGGCTCGCCGCCGCCTGCTTTGCCATACATTTGATTCACACGATCTCCGTAGACGAAGGACCAGTTCGCCGGACGCCAGCAATCGAACCACAGTCGGTTCTTCTGAGCGACGGCCTCGCTCAAACTCGAGATTCCAAATTCCAATTCCGAAGTTGGCGACAGTTGTTCCACGATGGCGCGGCTCACCAGTTTCAAGCCGCTTTCCGTGAGATGAATGCCGTCTTCCGTGCGTCGCTCGCCCGAAAGAACTAACAGATCCACAAACACCGCGTGGCGTTGCCGGGCGATTTCTCGAATCGCCTCGGCATAGGCTCGAACATCGCCATTGCGCTCAGTCAGATCAGGCGCGTGAGACGCTAGCGGTTTCTCAAACAGCATCGGCGATATCAACACGAGGCGCCTTGTCTGTTTCGCAAACTGATCGAGCAAATGATGATACGCGGTGACGAACTCCGGCAACCGCCCTGCCCCGTCGAGCGCCTCCATTTGCCCAAACTGCGCGATCACCATCGTCGCACCGACCGTTTCGAGCTGTTGCTCCCAATCGCCGAAGTTCAATTCGCGCCACTGCTGATAGACCGTGTCTGCTTCCCAGGCCATGGGGCGGAAGCGGGGCTTCTTCTCCGCGTCAACAGTCCCTAACAAAGCCTCGAAATACCCCGCCTTCTGCTCGCGGACAACGTTCTCTTGTCCGACCATGGCAATGACCTCGTTCTCGCGCATCTCGAATCGTCCGTCGACAAAGGCGCTTCGCGGGTCGGCCGGTTGCGCATTCCCGAACCGGCGCAGAACCACACCACCAGGAGGCACTTCGGATTCGGGTAGGCCCTCGATCGTGAGGTTGCGAAACGAAATCTCGGCCTTGCAATTCCCATGAATTTGCAGCGCGATCTTGCCTTCCTTCGCGATCTCCGGATCGCGCTCATAGAAGATCGCGGTGCGTTGGCCGTTGATGAAAAGCATGATCAACTCGCCATCCGCGACAACCTCGCCGCTGTTCCACTCGCCCGGCTTTTCAATCCGACTAACAAATTCCTTATCCGCTTCGGCCAGAAACTTCCCGCGACGCGATTCATCATAAAGACACCCCGTCCAGCCCGCGCCGATGTCTGCCTGGAAGCCTGACATTTCATTCGATGGCTCCGCGATGCGCTTGCTGCGAAACTGCACCCCGCCGTTCACGAAGCCTTCCGTTCCCACCAACCTGTATTCAAAGCGAAGGTGAAAGTTCTTGTAAGACTTGGTCGTCGCGAGGAATTCGTTCTGCGGATTCCCCTCTAACGAACCGCCAACGATGACGCCGTCTTCGATGCGCCAGACTTGGGTCGTGTCCCCCTCCCAACCGTCAAAGGTCTTGCCATCAAAGAGAGCGACCGGAGCGGCCATCGCCGAAGTGATCCAAAGGGTCGACAGAAAGAAGTAAAGTCGCATGATCGAAGTGGTTCTAAAAAGATAGTTCAATGTCATTTACGCTAGGTAAACCTCAGCCCTGACAGGGTTCCCGTGCTTGATCCAAAGGCATCTGTCTCGATGCCTAATTGCTGGAGCATGGAGACATAGAGATTGCAGAGCGGCGCGTTCTTCTGCGCATCGAAGGCGGTGTGGCCACCGAGTTTGAACCCGCCGCCGGCAAGCAGGATGGGGAGATTTCGGGTATCGTGAGAGTTGGCGTTGCCGAGGTTGCTGCCGAACATGACCATGGTGTCGTCGAGGAGGGATGCGCCGCCTTCTTGCTTCCGCTTGAGCTTGTCTATCAGACCGCTAAACACGCGGAACTGCTCGGTTTCGACGAGTCGAAGTTGGGCGATCTTGTCAGGCTCCTGACCGTGATGCGAAAGATTATGGTGATCGATGGTGACGCCAGAAACGGGTGGCACGGCGTTGGCGCCTTGTAGGAAGATGGTGATCACGCGCGTGGAGTCGGCTTGTAAGGCTAACGGAATCAAATCGAACAACAATTGCATGCGCCCGATCAAGTCGCTGCCATTGGTGATATCGCGAGGAGGGTCCGCATCGATCTTCGGCTTGGGTTTCTGAACCCAGGCTTCGGACTGGACCAGGCGTTGTTCTAGTTCGCGCACCGAGGTGAAATACTCGTCGAGCTTATCGCGATCCGCCGCGCCCACGCGCTGCGTGAACCGACGTGCTTCTTCGCCCACGGTGTCCATGATGCTCTGGCCCTCGCGCAGCTTCTGTAATTGGCGCTTCATGTCCGCTGGCGAGCCATCGAGGAAGAGCTTGGCAAAGACGCGCGATGGACGGCTCTCCGCAGGGATCATGACGCCGCCTCGTGTGTAGGAGAGGCTCGGACTGCCCGTTCCGAGCACCAAGGAGGGGTAACGCGTTTGCATGCCTATCTTCTCAGCGGCGAGTTGATCGAGCGAGACCGTGTTCTTGAAGGCACCCAATCCAGGGAACCTAGCTGAGGTCAACCAAGTCATTTCCGAGGTGTGTCCGTTAGCGCCCGATTGGTCGGGATGTGAGAGTCCTGAGAACAAGGTGAAGTCCTGGCGATGCTCTTTGAGAAGCTCAAGATACGGCGTGGAGGTGTAGTCTGCGCCGGTTTCCTCTGGAAATAAGAACGGCGCATGAAGGCCGAGCGAGGTGCAGATGCAGACCATCTTCTTTCCCGACGGTTTCACATCTTCGCCACGTGCGAGTGGCAGGAAAACGTCAAGCGTTGGCAAGGCCAGCGCGACTCCAGCACCTTGAAGAAACTTGCGGCGTGGCATCGAAGAAGAGGAGGGATTCATTTGGGTAATGTGAGTCTACTTGTTCTGGAACACCTGGCTTTGGACGATCTCGTGAATGAGACTGCGTAAGCCGCCATCTTGGGACTGCAATCGCGTGACGATGGCTTCCACTTTGGCACGATCGGCAAATTGCACCCCTGCGCCAGTGGCGTAGGCGAGGAGGTTCTGTGTTAGATTGCGGACCACCTGTTCTTGGCGTTCCATGAGCATGCGCTTGAAGGCATCAATGTCAGAGAACTTGCGCCCGTCCGTGAGTTCTCCCGACGCATCCACTTCTGGGCCGAGCTTGTATTCCCAGATCCTGCGCCCCCGGAACATCTTCTTGGCAGAGTCGCCTTTCTCGCCGCGATAGCGCTCGCGCCAGCCGCCGATGGCGTCGAAATTCTCTAGCGCAAACCCTGGAGGATCCATGCGATCATGGCACGCGGCGCAGGTTGGCAAGGCGCGATGTTTGGCGAGCTGTTCGCGAATCGTCGTCGCGCCACGGGTGTCGGGTTCGAAGGTGGGAATGTCAGCAGGCGGTGGCGGCAGAGGTTCACCTAACAAACGCCTTGCCACCCAAGCGCCGCGAATGACGGGCGAGGTGGCGGTGCCATTGGCGGTCACTTTGAGCACGCTCGCTTGCGTCAGCACGCCGCCACGATGACTTCCGTCTGGCACGGCCACACGCCGGAAGGCTTCGCCCGTCACGCCATCGATTCCATAATGTTCCGCCAGGATGCGATTGAGCATGACGAAGTCTGAATGGACGAGATTAGTTAGGCTCAAGTCATCGCGCAGCAGTTCGGTGAAGAAGGCCTTCGTTTCACCGAGCATGGCAGCCTTCAAGAGGTCGTCGAACTCGGGGTAGAGCTTCTTGTCAGGCTGCGTGAAATCGATCTGGCGCAGTTCGAGCCATTGACCTATGAAGTTCGCGAGGAAGGCGTCGGCTCTGGGTGAGTTCAGCAGCCTTTCAACTTGGGCACGCAGAATCTCAGGCTCATGAAGGACATTCTTTGTCGCCAATTCTAGCAAAGCCTCATCGGGGCAAGTGCTCCAGAGAAAGTAAGACAGCCGCGAGGCGAGTGCCCAGTCGTCTAACTTGCCAGGGTGTTCCTCGAGAAAGAGGAATCTGGGAGAGGTGAGAATGGCTCGGAAAGCGATCTGCATCGCGTCCACAAAGGCAAGACCCCTATCGAGTCCACCTTGTGCGAGTCTGACATACCGCTTAACTTCCGACGCTGTCGTCGGTCGACGGAACGCGCGCGTGGCAAAGTCAAGCAAGAGCTTCTCAGCCGCTGGAAGAGGGTCATCAACGGTGACGGTAAAAGCTGGTTTGCCCTTGCTGGAAGCGATCGGTTCGATCTCCAAATCACCTAACAAACGCCCCACGCTAAGCGGCGGCCAGCTCTCGAGGATCGGGCCTTCGACATCGATCCATTCGATCGCGATGCCTCGTCCGCCATAGCTGTAGGCATCTCTACCATACAAGGCCTTGCCTTCGGCGTCGTAGTTCGTGTCATAGGGTTTGATTTCAAGCAACTCGCCTTGTGGGATATCGGCGATCACTTCCACTTCACGTTTCCCCTCGGTAGGGAAATCGAAATAACCTAACAGTTTCCGCACTTTCCAATTCGTCGAGTAGATCTTCAACCACACAGGCCGATCAGCCGCTTGCACCGCGTAGGCCGACACCCGAATCCGATAGCGCCCACGCTCACGAAAGCTGAACTGACGGACTGCTGTCGGCGAATTGTCATCGAAGATCACCACCGCCTCATCCGAGACGCGGAAGGCACGCCATTTGTCTTTCCCATCCTTCTTCTGATCATTAATCACACTTTCCTCATCCTGAAATCGCAGCCGCATGTTGATCGCCTCCGGCCGCGCTCGCAGATCGAGCGCCGTCGTCAGTGCGGCATCGGCGGCTTCCAGAAACTGCCCCATGTGCAGCATGGATAGCTGCAATCCCTCTGACACATTATCGAATCCATGGGACGACGCATCCTCGGGCAAGTAGTGTTGTAATGGCAGTTCAACGGCGAGCAGATCACGCAAGGTGTTCTCATACTCCACCCGATTGAGACGTCGAAGCACCACGCGGCCTTCCTTCTGGTGCTTCGCTAGACTTGTGGTGTGGAGATCGCTGCGAAGCGAATTTAAGAAAGCTTCACGCGCCGCAGCCTCAGGTTGATCTTCATCCAGAGGCGGCATCTCCTGCTTGTCGATCTTATCAAAGACCGCAACCCAGTGATCGAAGATCTGCGAGTCCCCCGGCTGCCAGGAAAGTGCCTTGAGATTCAGGCCACCTTTCTTCGCGTCTTCGTCATGACACTTGACGCAGTGGTTCTCCAAGAA